>NZ_JBEXDT010000079.1:0-45251 GCF_040605905.1 Nonomuraea sp. NPDC005501
CTGCCAAGCGGGCGGCGGCCGCGGGGCTCGGCGCCGCGGGGACGACCGGCTACGACGAGATAACCGGCGAGTACGACGTGGTGCTGGACGGCGTGGGCGGCGAGGTGGGCGTGGCGGCGTTCGGGCGGCTGGCGCCGGGCGGCGTGTTCTTCGCCTACGGCGCGGCGGACGGCTCACCGGCGCCCGTGGACCCGGCGGAGGCGGAGCGCAGGGGGGTGCGGCTGGTCGGCATGGAGCAGGTCCAGTTCACGCCTGAGGAGTTCCGGACGCTCGCCGGCCGGACGCTGGCCGAGGCGGCGGCGGGCCGCCTGTCCACGGTCGTCGGCAGGGCGGTGCCGTTGCGGGAGGCGGCGGAGGCCCACGCCGCCCTGGCCGGCCGCGAGCTGGTGGGCAAGGCGGTGCTGCTGGTCACGGGCGAGGCCGTGCGCTACCGCCGTCACGGCGGCCCGGAGGTGCTGGAGCTGGAGGAGGCGCCGCCGCCCGAGCCGGGACCCGGGCAGGTCCGGGTGGCGGTCAGGGCGGCCGGGGTGAACCCGGTCGACTGGAAGATCCGCTCCGGCCTGATGGGGGCGCCGCCGGACGGTCCCTCGGGCACCGGCCTCGAACTGGCGGGCACGGTGGACGCCGTCGGGCCGGGCGTCACGCGCTGGGAGGTGGGGCGGCCGGTGTTCGGCCGCGCCACGGGGGCGCTCGCCACGCACGCGCTCGCCTCCGCCGGTGACCTGCTGGCCAAGCCCGGGTGGCTGGCGTACGAGCGGGCCGCCGCGCTGCCCGTGGCGGCCGAGACCGCCTACCGCGCGCTCGGCCTGCTCGGCGATCCGGCCGGCCGCACGCTGCTGATCCACGCCGTGGCGGGCGGTGTCGGCCTGGTCGCCGCGCAGCTCGCCGTGGCCCGGGGGGCCACGGTCGTCGGCACGGCGGGCGAGCGGCACCACGCCTTCCTGCGCGAGATCGGCGTCCACCCGGTGACCTACGGCGACGGGCTGGAGGAGCGGCTGCCCGGTCCGGTGGACCTGGTGCTGGACGCCTCCGGCCGGGACGTCCTCGGGCTTTCGGTGCGGCTCACCGGCGATCCGGCGCGGGTGGTCACCATCGCCGACCCGGCGGGCGCCGCGCGGCACGGCGTCGTCTTCTCCACCGGGTCGCCGGGGGCGCCCCTGGAGGAGGTGTTCGCCGAGGTGCTGCCGCTGGTGCGCGCCGGGGCGCTGAGGCTGCCGATCGCCGAGGTGTTCCCGCTGGAGCGGGCCGCCGACGCGCATCGCCGCAGCGAGGACGGCCACCACCTCGGCAAGCTCGTCGTGGCCGTGGCGGGAGACCTGAACGCGGAAGCGGGCCTTCCTCGATAGGCGGCAGACTGGGCGCATGCTGGAAACGTCCGCGCGCCTGCTGAAGCTGCTGTCCCTGCTCCAGGCGCACAGGGAGTGGTCGGGCCCCGAGCTGGCCGGGCGGCTCGGGGTGTCGACCCGGACCATCCGCAACGACGTCGAGCGCCTGCGCAGCCTCGGCTATCCGGTCCACGCCACGCCCGGTGTCGCGGGCGGCTACCGGCTGGGGGCGGGCGCCGCGCTGCCGCCGTTGCTGCTGGACGACGAGGAGGCCATCGCGGTGGCGGTCGGGCTGGGCCGGGCCGCGGGCGGCGGCGTCGAGGGCATCGAGGAGACCTCGGTGCGCGCCCTGGCCAAGCTGGAGCAGGTGCTGCCGTCGCGGCTGCGGCACCGGGTGAGCGCCCTGAACGCCTACACCGTGCAGGTCCCCGGCAGCGCCCCCTCCGTCGCCCCCTCCGTCGCCCCGGAGGTGCTGACGACGATCGCCAACGCCGCCCGCGACCGGGAGCGGCTGCGCTTCGACTACACCGGCCACGAGGGTGAGGTGACGGCGCGCGACGTGGAGCCGTACCGGCTGGCGCACCGGCGCGGCCGGTGGTACCTGCTGGGCTACGACGTGCGGCGGGAGGACTGGCGGACCTTCCGGGTGGACCGGCTGCGCCCGCGCGTCCCGTCCGGGCCGCGGTTCGCCCCGCGGGAGCTGCCCGGCGACGGCGACGTGGCCATGTACGTGGAGAAGGGCGTCAACACCGCGATGTGGCGCTACCGGGCGACGGTGCTGCTGCACGCCCCGGCCGGGCAGGTGGGCCACCTGCCTCCCGGCCTGGAGCCGGAGCCGGTGGACGAGGCGACCTGCCTCCTGCGGCTGGGCGGGGACGACGTGGGCGGGATGGCCGCGTGGCTGGGGTTCCTGGGCGTGGACTTCGAGGTGCTGGACCCGCCGGAGCTGGTGGAGGCGGTGGCTGTGCTCGGCGAGCGGTACCGGCGGGCCGCGGCCCGCCGGCCGTCGTCATGAGCCGCCGTCGTCACGAGCCCGCCGGTGTCATGAGCCGCCGTCGTCATGAGTCCGTGAGCCGTGACAGGTACGCCTCGCGGACCTTGGAGCGCGACAGCTTGCCCGTCGGCGTGCGCGGCAGGCTCTCCAGGTACTCCACCACCCGGGGGTGCTTGAACCGGGCCAGGCGCGGCGCGCAGTGCTCCAGCAGCTCGGCCGTCAGCTGCGGGCCCGGCGTGGCGCCGGGGGCGGGCTGGACGAGCGCGACCACGCGGTGCCCCCACTCCTCGTCCGGCGCCCCGATGACCGCCACGTCGGCGACCGACGGGTGCTCCAGGAGCGCGGCCTCGACCTCGGCCGGGTAGATGTTGACGCCCCCGGAGACGATGAGGTCGCTGCGCCGGTCGCAGAGGAACAGGTAGCCGTCCTTGTCGAGGTAGCCGATGTCGCCGGGGGCGTACCACTCGCCGCGCATGCTGGCGGCCGTCTTCGCCGGGTCGTTGCGGTACTCGAACCGGCCGAGGCTCGACTTGACGTACACCATGCCCGGCTCGCCGGGCGGCAGCTCGCGGCCGTCCTCGTCGAGGATCCGCGCCTCGAACGTCGGCGCGGGACGGCCGACCGTGCCGGGCCTGGCCAGCCACTCCCGCGGCTTGACCGCGAACGCGATCGTGGACTCGGTCGAGCCGTAGTACTCGTACAGCACCGGCCCCCACCACTCCATGATCTCCCGCTTGACCGCCACCGGGCAGGCGGCGGCCGTGTGGATCACCTGCCGCAGGCTGGACACGTCGTACGACGCCCGGACCTCGCGCGGGAGCTGGAGCATGCGGTGCAACATGGTCGGCACCATCATGGCGTTCGTCACCCGGTGGCGCTGGATCAGCTCCAGCACGTGCACCGGCTCGAACCCGGCCGTGATCACCACTGTGTGCCCGAGGTGCAGCGCGAACTGCGTGTGCGCGCACGGCGCGGAGTGGTACATCGGCGAGGTCACCAGGTGCACGCCCTCGCCCGGCGTCAGGTCCACCACCTCGCCGAGGAACCAGGTGTAGAGGGGGGCGACCGCCTCAGGCTCCGCGCCGGACAGCCGGCGCTGCACCCCCTTGGGAAAGCCGGTCGTGCCCGAGGTGTACCACATGACCGCGCCCGAGGTGCGCCCGCCGGGCGCGGTGTCCGGCTGGCCCTGGGCGAGCCGGGCCGTGCCGATCTCGGCGCCGGCCGGCACCTTGTCCGCGTACGCCTCGCCGGTGACGACGAGGCCCGCGTCGCAGTCGCCGAGGATGTAGGCGATCTCCGGCTCGGTGAGGTGCCAGTTGACCGGCACGTAGAACAGGCCGATCTGCCCGGTGGCCATGAGCATGACGACGGCGTCGAGGCCGTTGGGCAGCACGCCCGCGACCACGTCGCCGGTGCCGAGCCCGCGGGCGCGCAGGCCGTGGGAGACCTGGTTGACGCGGGCGAGCAGCTCGCCGTACGTGGTCCGGGTGCCGTCGGCGTCGATCACCGCGAGCCGGCCGGGGTCGGCGGCGGCCAGCGCGTAGAAACCCGGCGGATGCCCTGCCGTGGGCTCGTCGGCCGCCATCACGCCTCCATCAGGGCGGCGAGGCGGGCGCGGTGGACGCGGGGCGGGCCGAGCAGCACCTCGTCGGCCTTGGCCCGCTTGTAGAACAGGTGCGCGTCGTGCTCCCAGGTGAAGCCGACGCCGCCGTGCAGCAGCAGGTGGTCGCGGGCCACCTCGAAGCAGGCGCGGCCGACGTACGCCTGGGCGAGCGCGGCGGCCTGCGGCAGCTCGGCGGGCGCCTCGCCGGCGGCCCAGGCGGCGTAGCGGACGATGGAGTCGGCCTGTTCGAGCTTGCAGTGCATGTCGGCCAGCTTGTGCTTGACGCCCTGGTAGGAGCCGATGTAGCGGCCGAAGGTGACGCGGATCTTGGCGTAGGCGACGATGGCGTCCAGCGCGGCGCGCAGCACGCCGAGCTGCTCGGCGGCGAGCGCGACGGCCACCAGGTCGCCCACGGCGGCGGCCCCGTCCGGGCCGAGCGGGCCGAGCACCCGGGCGGGCGCGTCGGCGAGCTCCACGCGGGCCTGGCCGCGCGTGAGGTCGAGGGTCTCCAGCGGCGTCCGGGTGACGCCGGGGCCGTCGAGGTCCACCGCCACCAGCACGGGGCCGTCCCCGGCGGAAGCCGTGGCGAGGAGCACGGCGGCCTCCGTGCCGCTCAACACCTGCGGCAGCGTCCCCCGCACGGTCACCCCGGCCACCCCGCCCCCCGCCACCCCGCCAGCCGCCACCTCGCCGCCCGCGGCCCGCGCCGTCACGTCGTGGGAGGTGACGGGCAGCGCGAGCGTGGCGGCGATCCGGCCCTCGGCGATCCCGGTCAGCAGCTCCTTGTCCGGTACGCGGGTGAGCGCGAGGGCGGCGAACGCGGTCGCCAGGAACGGTCCCGGCAGCAGCGCCGCGCCCGTCTCCTCCAGCGCCACGGCCAGCTCGGCCATGCCGGCGCCCGCTCCGCCGTACTCCTCGGGGACGATCAGCCCGGACAGGCCCAGCTCGCCGTTGAGGCGGGCGTGGACCGCGGGGTCGTAGCCGTCGCGGACCTTGGGCAGCGGCGAGACGGCGGCCAGGAAGGAGCGGACCGCCTCCCGGAGCTCCCGCTGCTCCGGCGTGAGCACGAGCCTCATCCCTGCGTCCCCACCTTCAGGTCCTTGAACGGCACGGTCTTGTCCACGCGCGGTCCGGGCGGCAGGCCCAGCACGCGCTCGCCGATGATGTTGCGCATGATCTCGTTGGTGCCGCCGCCCAGCGACATGGCGGGGGCCAGGGAGATCGCGTGCGCGAGCGGGCCCGCGTCGCCGGGACCCGCGACGGCGGAGGGGCCGGCCAGCCGGGTGGCGAGGTCGGCCTCGAACAGGGTCAGCTCGGCCAGCAGCAGCTTGGCGGCGCTGCCGCGGGCGCCGGGGAACAGGCCCGCCTCCGCCTCCTGGGCCAGCCGCTGGTTGAACAGGGCCAGCGCCCGGCTGCGGATGTGCAGCTCGACCAGCTCGTCGAGGACCAGCGGGTCGCTGGTGTCGGCGGTGCGGCGCAGGGCCTCCAGCGAGGTGGGGTCGTCCTTGGCGCGGCCCATGCCGACGCCGGAGGAGATCGACAGCCGCTCATGCAGGAGGGTCGTCACGGCGACGCCCCAGCCGTCGTCGACGTCGCCGACCCGGTGCGCGTCGGGCACCACCACGTCGTCGAGGAACACCTCGTTGAAGTGGGCGCGGCCGGTCATGTCCTTGAGCGGCCGGACCGTCACGCCGGGGTCGCGCATGCCGACGACGAGCATGGTCAGGCCCCGGTGCTTGGGCGCCTCGGGGTCGGTGCGGGTGAGCAGCAGGCCCCAGTCGGCGTGCTGGGCGACCGACGTCCACACCTTCTGCCCGTTGACGATCCAGCGGTCGCCGTCGCGGACGGCGCGGGTCTGCAGGGCGGCCACGTCGCTGCCGGCGCCCGGCTCGGAGAAGAGCTGGCACCAGATCTCCTCGCCGCGCAGCAGCGGCCGGACGAATCGCTCGCGCTGCTCGTCGGTGCCCCGGTCCACCAGGGTGGGCCCGGTCATGCCCAGCCCGATGGAGAAGACGTAGGTGGGCAGGGAGAAGTGGCGGGCCTCGGCGGCGAACGCTCGCTCCTCGGCCTGCGTCAGGCCCTGGCCGCCCCATCGCTCGGGCCAGGTGATGCCGGAGTAGCCGGCGTCGTACAGCCTGGCCATGAAGTCCTTGGCGTGGGAAACCGCGTCCTCGCCGGCGGTGTCGCCGGTGGGCGCGTTCTCGAGCAGCCATGCCCTGGCGGCCCGCCGGTACTCGTCGAGATTCACGTTCTCTCCTCCGGCATCAGTGTTCACTTACTCTAACCAGCCCCGCCGGACCGGCATAGAGCACCGACTTATGCACCTTTTATCCGGATTTGCCGGTGAATCTCCGTTGATTAGGACGAGAGCGACTTAGTGTGATCATCTGATCACCGGGGGGAAAGGATTGGTCACACGGTTCGGCAGGTCCATCCGGACGCGCCTGACGCTGTTCGCGGGGATCGCCATGGTGCTGCTCAGCATCGTGGTCAACGCGTTCGTGCTCTGGGCCGTTCACAGCACCGCGGAGGACTACCGCAAGACGGAGGTGCTGACCTCCGGCCTGCAGGTGGTCCACCTGGTCAAACGCGGCGCGCTGCCCACCGTGATCTCCAGCGACCTGGACGGCATCCAGGTGGTCGACGCCGATGGACGGGTGATCGCCTCCACCGACAACCTCGTCGGCAGGCCGCGCATGAGCGCCGTCGTGCCCGACGTGTACAGCGCCACCCGCATGCAGGTGATCTGCGACCTGCCCTACTGGCCGGGCCGGTGCGAGTTCATGTCCGTCTTCCGGGTCTACCAGCAGAACGGCGACTGGATGGTGTACGCCGTCGGGAGCACGGTGCCCTGGTACGTCCATCCGGCCGTGCTGGCGTTCCTCATCGGCATCTCGGTGGCCATGGTGGCGCTGGCCTGGTTCGGCGTGTCTCGCGTGGTGGCCGGGACGCTGGCGCCCGTGGAGGAGATCCGCGACAAACTCGCCGAGATCACCAGCAGTGACCTGGGCAAACGCGTGCCCGTGCCCGGCCGGGCGGACGAGATCACGTCGCTGGCCCAGACCGCCAACCAGACGCTCGACCGGCTGGAGGCGGCGGTGGAGCAGCAGCGCAGGTTCGCCTCCGACGCCTCCCACGACCTGCGCAGCCCGATCACCGCGATGCGCGCCCAGGTCGAGGAGGCGATGCTGCACCCCGAGGACGCCGACTGGCCGGAGATCGGCCGCGCCCTGCTGTCCAGTCTCGACCGGCTCCAGGCCATCGTGACCGACCTCCTGACGCTGGCCAGGCTGGACGCGGGGTCGCCCATGGTCCGGGAGCCGGTGGACCTCGCGGAACTGGTGGGCTCCGAGACGGCCAGGCCGCGCGCGAAGAAGCTCGCCACCACGCTCCAGCAGGGCGTGGTGGTGACCGGCGACCGGCTGCAACTCGCCAGGCTGCTGACGAACCTGCTCGACAACGCCGAGCGCCACGCCGAGTCCACGGTCAGCGTCACGGTGCGCAAGGCCGACGGCCAGGCGACGCTGGAGGTCGTGGACGACGGCGGCGGCATCGCTCCGGAGCAGCGCGAGCTCGTCTTCCAGCGTTTCACCAGGCTCGACGCCTCCCGCAACCGCGACGCCGGCGGCACCGGGCTCGGCCTGTCCATCGCCCGGGACATCGCCCACGCCCACCGCGGCACGCTCACGCTGGAGGACTCCGACGCCGGGGCCCGGTTCGTCCTGCGGCTGCCGCTCAGGGCGGTCTGACCGCACCTGCTGGTCACGCTCCCATACCCATGCCTGGTTTGTCCTATATCTCGCTGTGATCACTAGTTAGAGTGGCCCGCTGTGACACCAGGTTTCAGCCGATTACGACGTGAGGACTTGCTCAAGACAGCCTGCGAGGTGATCTCCTCCCAGGGGTTCGGGCACACCAGGACACTCGACATCGCCCGGGCCGCCGGCGTGAGCCAGGCGCTGCTCTTCTACCACTTCGAGACCAAGGACCGGCTGTTCGCCCAGGCATTCGCCTACGCGGCCCGCCTGCACCGCGACACGCTGGAGAGCATCGAGCGCCTGCAGCGGCCCCCGCTGGAACGGCTGCGCACGCTGCTCAGGCGCTGCTCCCCGGCCGGGTCTGCCGACGGCTGGCGGCTGTGGATCGACGCCTGGGCGGAGTCGATCCGCAGCGCCGAGCTGGAGGAGACCACGCGCAGGCTGGACCAGCAGGGCCGGCAGGTGCTGCGGGGCATCATCGAGGACGGGGTGAGGCACGGCCAGTTCGACTGCGAGGACCCGGAGGGGGCGAGCTGGCGCATCTTCGCGCTCATCGACGGGCTCGCCATCCAGATCCAGGTCCACCCCAAGGCGCTGTCGCGCCGCCGCGCCAACCAGCTCATCCGGACGGCCGCCGCGGCCGAGCTGGGCCTGACCCCCGCCGACCTGTGACCGCCGCCGGCCGCACCCCGCGGTGGTCCGGCTCAGGCCCGCCTGGCGAGCAGGTCCGTCACGGGTGGGAGCATAGACGGGTTTGGAACGCGTTCAAGGGAAGGTTCTCGATCGGTGAGGCGGCTACTCACGGTCCTGCTGCTCGCGTCGGCCGCGGTGGGGATCTCGCTCCCGGCCCGCGCGCACAACGTGCTCATCAGCAGCGACCCCAAGGACGGGGCGGCGCTGGCGGCGTCCCCCGCGCAGATCACGCTGGTGTTCGATCAGGCGGTGCGCCAGGGATACGCACAGGTGGGCGTCACGGGCCCGGACGGGGCGGCGATGGCCGACGGGGCGGCGTCCGTGGCCGCCGAGAAGGTGACGGTCAAGGTCCGGCCGCTGACGGCGGCGGGCGCGTACGTGGTGGGCTACCGGATCCTGTCGGCCGACGGGCACCCCGTGACAGGGAAGATCAGCTTCCGCCTCACGGCCGGGGCGGCGGCGTCCCCGGCGGGCTCCGCGGCCCCCGCGGAGAGCGCCGCGGCCGGCGAGGCGGACACCGCGCGGGCGGCCGAGGCGGCGGCCAACGGCGGAGCGGGCATGGCGGTGGTGTGGATCGTGGCCGCGCTCCTGCTGCTGGCGGCCGGCACCGGCGTCGCCCTGCGCCGCTCCCGGCTCGCCCCTGGTGAGCCCCCAGAGGGCGGCCCAGAGGGCGGACTCGCGGGCGGCTCCGGCGAGGAGGGGCGCGCGTGAGCGTCGAAGCTCCCCCGCGACGTGGCGTCGCCGTCGGCGGCGGCGTGGTGGCCGGCGTGTTCCTGGCCTGCGCCGTCGTCGCCGCCGTCGTCGCCTCCGGCCTGACCGCGCAGGAGGCCGTGCCCGGCATCCCCATGCCGGGCCCCCTCGTGGCGTACGGGCTGCCGGTCGTGCGGGTGGTGCTCGACCTGGCCGCCGTGGCCGTCGTCGGCACGAGCCTGCTGCCCAAGCTGCTCGGCTTCAACGCCCCCGAGCGCACCGAGCCGGTCATGCGCCGCGTACGGCCGCTGACCGTCACCGCCGCGTGGGTGTGGGCGGCGAGCGCGCTGCTCACGATCGTCTTCCAGACGGCCGAGCTCAACCCCGGCGTCGTGCCCACGCCCGCGATGATCGCCGGTTACGTCGACAGCGTCGGCACCGGGCAGGGACTGCTGTTCAGCGCCGCGTGCGCGCTGGCCGCGGCCGGCATCGGGCTCATGGCGGTGCGCTTCGGCGAGAAGGTGCCGGCCGAGTTGCGGATCGTGGTGGCGCTGTTCGGGCTGCTGCCGATCCCGGTGACCGGCCACGCGGTGAACTCGGTCTGGCACGACCCCATCATGATCTCGATGGAGACCCATGTGATGGGGGCGGCGGCGTGGGCGGGCGGCCTGGCCGCGGTGATGGTGTTCGTCGCGCCGCGCCGCGAGCTGCTGGCGGTCGTGCTCCCCCGCTTCTCCAGGATCGCCACGGTCTGCCTGCTGCTGGTGGGCCTGTCCGGGCTGGTGACGGGGCTCGGCACGATGGCGCTCACGCCCGGCGTCGAGCTGCCGGGAGCGCTGCTCACCAGTGAGTACGGCCTGCTGGTGCTGGCCAAGCTGACCCTGGTGGCGCTGCTGGTGCCGCTGGCCGCGCACATCCGCTACCGGCTGCTGCCGGCGATCCGCGGGGGCGCGGCCACGGCCGTGGTGGCGTGGGCGACGGCCGAGCTGGCCGTCATGGGCCTGGCCTACGGAGTGGCGGTGGCGATCACCCGGGCCTCGATCGGCTGACGGCCGGCCCGGCCGCGCCACCACTCGAAGGTCAGCCAGGCCGCCAGCAGCCCCGCCCCGGCCCAGACGGCCGTGCCGGTGGCCAGGGGCGGCGCGCCCAGCAGCCCCGTCTGGCCCTTGACCGCGCCGTACACCTGGCCCATGAGCGCGCTCTGCGCCGCGAGCGCGCCGTAGACGGCGGCGGTGACGCCCACGGCGCCGAGCAGCGCCCGGGCCGGCGCCATCCGCACCGCGAACGCGAGGTCCACGCACAGCCCGCCGACGACGAGGAAGAACGGCACGGCCGACGGCGGGAAGCCGGTGAAGGTGAGCAGCGGCCAGACCAGCGTCCGGAACCCGACATAGCCCGCCGCCACCAGCGTCGCCGCGCCGAACCTGCCGATGAGCATGCGCGCCACGACGAGCACGCTCAGCCCGGCGACCACCGCGTAGACGGGGTAGAGGGCGTCCGGCACGGGCAGCGCGAACGCGGTCATCATCTCCCGGTCGACGGAGCGGCCCATCTGGTCGGCCGCGAACCGCAGCAGGATCGGCTCGGCGTAGGTCGCGTGGTTGTCCCACGCGCCGATCGACAGCACGCCGTACTCCTGGTGCTGCTCGGGGAAGTGCACGTTCTCCAGGAAGAACGCGAAGAACGCGCCCAGCAGCACCGTGCGCTCCCGGCCCGGCGGCGCGCCGGTGTACCAGCCCCGGATGACGCCGGCGATCATGAAGAACGTTCCCAGGTAGAGCATGATGTGCGACGGGCTCCACGAGGTGATGTCGAGCCCGTTGACGCGGTGGTTGATCAGGTCGAGCGGCACCGCCACGAGGAAGATGCCCGTGCCCCACTGGATGAGCCGCAGCGCGGCCCGGTCGACGCCGTAACCGGTGTAGCCGTGGACGATGGTCAGCACGAGGGCCAGGGCGGTGCCGGCGGAGTTGAGCAGGTGGGGCGGGGCCAGGTCGTCGCGCAGCCACTTGAAGTGCCACGAGACGTCCCACGCCGAGCCGAGCAGCTTGAGGGTGAGCGCCACCAGCCACCCGTAGTAGAGGACCCGGAACAGGTCCTCGGGCGTCTCGCGGCCCGCCGGTCCCCGCGTCCAGTAGGGAACCGCCCAGGCGGCGGCCTTTCTGACGATTGCTGGTGCCTTCACGGGCTGAATCTTACGGCGATCGCGCCCACCGTCCACGCCTGGCGGAAGCGATGCGGCCAGGACGAGATCTCAGGGTCCTCTCAGGTGCGGAAAGTAGGCTCTCGCTCATGAAACGTGCGGTCGCCCTCCTCGTGGCGCTCATCCTGGCCGGAGTGGGGGCGTGGCTGGCGTGGCCGTCGGCGCCCGACGTGCGCGACAGCGAGCAGCGGATAGCCGTCCTCGACGGCCCTTCGGGCGACCAGCGCGTGGAGCTCGACACGACCTTCTACGCGCCGGCCGGCGGCGGGAAGGCCCCCGCCGTGCTGCTCGCCCACGGCTTCGGCGGCAGCAAGGACGGCATGCGCGACCAGGCCGCGCGGCTGGCCCGCGACGGCTACGCCGTGCTCACCTGGTCGGCGCGCGGCTTCGGCCGCTCCACCGGGCAGATCGCGCTCAACTCCCCCGACTACGAGGTCAAGGACGTCAAGCAGCTCGTCGACTGGCTGGCCAAGCGGCCGGAGGTGCGGCTCGACGGGCCGGGCGACCCTCGGGTGGGCATCGCCGGCGGCTCGTACGGCGGGTCCATCGCGTTGATGACGGCCGCCTACGACACCCGCGTCGACGCGATCGTCCCGCAGATCACCTGGGCCGACCTGGCCGACGCGCTGTTCCCCGACGCCACCGGCAAGGGGCCGGAGAACGGCGTGTTCAAGCGCATGTGGGCGGGTTTCTTCTTCGGCCGGGGCGGCGGCGAGATCCAGGGCCTGGGCGCGCTGAGCAAGCGCAGCGCCCGGCCGCTGACGGCCGAGGAGGCGCGCTGCGGCCGCTTCACGCCCGAGATCTGCGGCGTCTACCAGCAGGTCGCGCAGACCGGACGGGCCACGCCCGAGGCGATCGCCGTGCTGCGCGCCTCCAGCCCCGTCACCGTGGCCCGCCGCATCAAGGCGCCGACGCTGCTCCTACAGGGCCAGCGTGACTCGCTGTTCCCGCTCGGGCAGGCCGACGCCAACGCCAGGGCCATCGCCGCCGCCGGCACGCGGGTGAGCGTCGCCTGGTTCGACGGGGGCCACGACGGCGGCAACGGCGAGGAGGACTGGCTGTACGAGCAGACGGCCGCCTGGTTCGGCCGCCACCTCAAGGAGGACGGCTCTCCCGTCGCGCAGCCGTTCACGGTGACCCGCGACGCCGGGCGCGACCCGGGCACCCGCCAGCGCGTCCGGCTGCACCCGGAGACCGGCGCCTACCCCGGCCTCGGCGGCACCGCGGCCACCACCGTCACGCTGACCGGTCCCGACCAGAACGTCGTCAACCCGCCCGGCGGCGCGCCCGCCGCGATCTCCACGGTGCCGGGCGTCAACGGCCTGCTGGGCGGCGGCCAGACCAACGTGAGCGTGTCGCTCGACATGCCGGGCCAGAGCGCCTCCTTCGACTCCGCGCCGCTCACCGCGCCGCTCCAGCTCACCGGCAGCCCGTCCGTACGGCTCAAGGTGTCGGGCAAGGGACAGGTGACGCTGTTCGCCAAGCTCCTCGACGTGGCCGACGGCGTGCAGCCGCCCACGCTGCCCGCCGGGCTGGTCGCGCCGTTCCGGGTGACGATCCCGGAGGGCGCCACCAGCGCCGAGGCGACGGTCGCACTGCCGGCCGTCGATCATCTCTTCGCCGCCGGGCACCGGCTGCGGCTGACGGTGGCGACCACCGACATGGGCTACGCGACGCCGGCCGAGGCGGCCTCGTACCAGGTGGGGCTGGCCTCGCCCGCCCTGGCCGTGCCGACGGTCGCCGCGCTGGAGACGCCCGCGACCGGCGTCGCCTGGTGGGTGTGGGCCATGCCGCTGGCCGGTGTCGTCGTGGCCGTGGTCCTGCTGGCGACGGGCCGCGCCCGCCCCAGGTCCGCGCCGCGGGCCGCCTCCGTCACCGGGTCCGCGTCCGGCGCGGACGTGCCGCTGGAGATCAGCGGGCTCACCAAGGCGTACCGTAACGGCGAGAAGGCCGTGGACGGGCTGTCGTTCCGGGTGGAGAGCGGCCAGGTGCTCGGCCTGCTCGGCCCCAACGGCGCGGGCAAGACCACCACGATGCGGATGATGATGGGCCTCATCCGGCCCGACGGCGGCGAGATCCGCATCTTCGGCGACCCGGTCACGCCGGGCGCGCCGGTGCTGTCGCGGCTGGGCTCGTTCGTGGAGGGGCCCGGGTTCCTGCCCCACCTGTCCGGGCGGGACAACCTGGAGCTCTACTGGGCGGCGACCGGCCGGCCCGTCGCCGACGCGCACTTCGAGGAGGCGCTGCAGATCGCGGGGCTGGGCAAGGCGCTGGAGCGGGCCGTGCGCACGTACTCGCAGGGCATGCGGCAGCGGCTGGCCATCGCCCAGGCGATGCTCGGACTGCCCGACCTGCTCGTGCTCGACGAGCCCACCAACGGGCTCGACCCGCCCCAGATCCGGGAGATGCGCGAGGTGCTCAAGCGCTACGCCCGCGACGGCCGCACGGTCATCGTCTCCAGCCACCTGCTGGCGGAGGTGGAGCAGACCTGCAGCCACGTCGTGGTCATGCACCGGGGCCGGCTGGTGTCGGCCGGGCCGGTGTCCGTGCTCCTGGAGGGAGCGGTGCGGACCAACGGTCACGGCCCCCGTCTGGAAGACGTGTTCCTCGATCTCATCGGAGAGAAGTCGTGACCGCCTCCCCCAGCCAGGCCGGCGGTCACGCGCCGTCCCACGCCCCCGGCTACGCGCCCCGCCGCACCCTGCCGCTGCGCGTCGAGATCGTCCGGCAGTTCAAGCGCCGGCGGACGCTGGCCATGTTCGCGCTGCTGCTGGCGCTGCCGTGGGTCCTCGTGCTGGCCTTCCAGCTCGGCCCCCAGGGAGGGGGCCAGCAGCAGGCGACGCTGCGCATCTCCGACCTGGCGACCGCCGGCGGGCTGAACTTCGCGGCGTTCGTGCTGTCGGTGTCGGCCAACTTCCTGCTCGTGGTGGCGGTCGCGCTGTTCTGCGGCGACACGGTGTCCAGCGAGGCGAGCTGGTCGTCGCTGCGCTACCTGCTGGCCGCGCCGGTGCCGCGTGACCGGCTGCTGCGGCAGAAACTGATCGTGGCGCTCGGCTACTCGGCCACGGCCGTCGTGTGCCTGCCGCTGATGGCGCTGCTGGCGGGCACGCTCGCGTTCGGCTGGCACGACATCCAGGTGCCCGGCACGGGTGAGACGATCGCCGCCCTCGACGTGCTGCCGCGCTTCGGCATCGTCATCGCGTACGCGCTCGTCAGCCAGCTCGTGGTGGCGGCGCTGGCCTTCCTGATCTCGACGGTCACCGACTCGCCGCTCGGTGCGGTGGGCGGGGCCGTGGGGCTGTGGATCGTCAGCACCATCCTGCAGGCCGTGGAGGCGCTGGGACCGGTGCGGGAGTTCCTGCCGACGTTCTGGAACACCGCGTGGCTGGACGCGCTGGCGCCCGAGCCCGATCTGAGCGGCATGGTGAGGGGCGCGTCGGTGTCGGTCACCTACGCGGCGGTCCTCGTCGCGGTGGCCTTCCGCCGCTTCCGCCACAAGGACGTGGTCAGCTGACGGGCCCGCCCATCGGGCCCTCTCCGTCCGGCCCTCTCTGTCCGGCGCGTGAGGGTCAGGCCCAGTGCGGGGGCTTGTTGTCGAGGTAGAAGGCGTCCGGGTCCTCGTCGCGCTCGTCGCCCCAGCCGCGGTCGGTGTCGTCGGACGTCTGCTCCGGGAGAAGTTCACTCACGGCATCCATGCTATCGAGACGTACAAACCTGACCCACAAGGCCGCCCGAGCGGCCGGACATCCGCGGGCGGCGAGGGTACGATGCCAGGGCAGGTTGTCGCCTACCCCCACGTGAGGCTGCCCATGGCCACCCCGACCGGCTGGCGGCGAGAGGGCAATCTGCCGGCGGAGCTCACGAGCTTCGTGGGACGCACCCGCCTTCTCGCCAACCTCAAGCGTCATCTCGGCGAGTCGCGGCTGGTCACCGTGACGGGGATCGGCGGGGTCGGCAAGTCGCGGACGGTGCTGCGGCTGGCCCACCAGGTGCGCTCCCAGTTCCAGGACGGCGTCTGGTTCGCCGACCTGGCCCGGCTGCAGGACGCGGGCATGGTCAGGCACACGATCGCCTCCGCGCTGGGCATCGCCGACCAGTCGTCGCGGGCCGCCTCGGAGTCGCTGTCGGAGTGGGTGGCCGACCGCGACATGCTGCTCATCATCGACACCTGCGAGCACCTCGTGCAGAGCTGCGCCGAGCTGGCCGAGGAGCTCCTGGAGAGCAATCCCCGGCTGAAGGTGCTGGCCACCAGCCGCCAGTCACTGCAGCTGCCGTACGAGCACGTGGTGCCGGTGCCGCCGCTGCAGGTGCCGGGCGACGACCCGGCGGAGAGCCTGTTCACCAACGAGTCGGTGCAGCTGTTCGCGGCGCGGGCCGGGGCGGTGACGCCCGACTTCCTGCTGGACGAGCGCAACATCGGGGCGGTGGCCGAGCTGTGCCGGCGCCTGGACGGCATCCCGCTGGCCATCGAGCTGGCGGCCGTGCGCCTGCGCGCCCTGTCGGTGGAGCAGATCGTGGAGCTGCTGGCCGACCGCTTCAGCCTGCTGGCGGGCGCGAGCCGCACCGCGCTGCCGCGGCACCAGACGCTGCGTGCGGCGATCGGCTGGAGCCACGAGCTGTGCGACCCGGCGGAGCGGCTGCTGTGGGCGCGGCTGTCGGTGTTCGCCGGCGACTTCGAGCTGGACGCGGCCAGGTTCGTGTGCGCGGACGAGCGGCTGCCCGCCGCGCGGATCACCGACCTGGTGACCGGCCTGGTGGAGAAGTCGGTGCTGATGATCCGGAGCAACCACGCCGGCGTGCGCTACAAGCTGATCGACACGCTGGCCGAGTACGGCGAGGAGTGGCTGGAGAAGCTGGGCGAGCGTGAGCGGATGCGCCAGCGCCACCTGGAGTACTACCTGAGCCTGGCCCAGCGCGGCGAGGACGCCTGGTCCGGTCCCCGGCAGATCTACTGGTTCGTCCGGATGCGCCAGGAGCACGACAACGTCCGCGTCGCCCTGGAGCACGCGCTGCGGACGCCCAGCTCGTCGGTGCAGGCGCTGACGCTGCTGTCGTCGCTGTGGTTCATGTGGGTGTGCTGCGGCTTCGCCCGTGAGGGCCGCCTGTACCTGGAGCGGGCCCTGCACGCCAACCCGGGCGTGAGCAAGGAGCGCTGCAAGGCGCTGTGGGTGCTGTCGTACGTGCGCAGCGCCCAGGGCGACAGCGCGGCCGCGCTGGAGGCGGCCGAGAAGTGCAGCGCCGAGGCGGTCCGGGTGGGCGACTCCCGAGCGGTGATCCTGGCCTCCAAGATGCAGGGCACCGCCGCGCTGCTGCAGGGCGACCTGCAGAAGGCGAGCGCGCTGCTGGGCGTGGCCATCGAGTTCAACACCGACAACAAGGAGCTCAACCCGGGTCTGCTGCCCGCGATCGTCGAGCTGTCGCTGGTCCTGTCGTCGCAGGGCGAGCTGTTCGAGGCGGAGTCGCTGCTGATCGACTGCCTGCAGGTGTGCCGTGAGCGGGGCGAGCTCTGGGTGAGCTCCTACGCGCAGTGGGCGCTGTCGATCACCCGGCTGGCGACCAGGCGGACGAGCGAGGCGCTGGAGAGCTCACGCGAGGGCGTCCGGATCAAGCGCCACTTCCACGACACGCTGGGCACGCTGCTGGGCCTGGAGACCATGGCCCGGATCTTCGCCGCCGCGGAGGAGACGACGATGGCGGCGAAGCTGCTGGGCGCGCTGCACCAGAACTGGCGGACGGCCGGCCTGCCGATGCTCGGCGCCCCGTTCCTGACCAGCGACCACGAGCAGTGTGTCAAGGAGTGCCAGAAGGCCATGGGCGAGGCCGCCTACCGCGCCGCCTTCGACGAGGGCTCGCGGCTCGACCTCGACGAGGTGTCCGCGCTCGCGCTGGGTGAGCTGGACGGCCTCGACGCCTGACCCACCCCCATGGGCCGCGCGGAGACCGCCCGTCGTGTCAGTCGGCGTGCGGCCAGCGGGTGCCCGGGGGCCAGGCGTGCACGTAACGGGCGCTGCCCAGCGAGAACGCGATGTGTCCCCGCACCCAGTTCTCCAGGCCCCGCACATACCTGCGGACGGGCTGCGACGCCCACTGCTCCAGGGCCGCGCGCCGCGCGACGAACGCGGTGATCGCCGCCTCGTGCATGCGCGCCACCTCCTCCAGCGCCTGCTGCAGGGTGAGGCCCCGATGGGTGGCCAGCACCGTGACGAGGTTGTGCCGGGCCTTGTCCCGGTCGCGCTCCTTGGCGTACGAGAGCAGGTCGTTGTCCCAGCCGATGAGGTCGCACGCGAGGTCGGACAGGGCGCGCACGTCCGGGTGGTGCCACTCCTCCGCTTCCAGCCGGTAGCCGCCGCCCACGTCGATGAGCGCGAAGCAGGTGAAGGTGGCTCCGGTGATGCGGCGCATCAGGATGTAGTCGTCCGGGGCGGGGATCAGGTCGACCTCGCGGTTGGCCGCCTCCCAGATCTGGGCGAACAGGTACTCCTTCACCGTGATGCGCCACCGGTCCACCTGCGCCGGCGTGGCGTACTCGGAGATGCGGTGGAGGAGCTCGTCGAGGGCGACCCCGAACGGGTCGGCGAGGTCGGGCTTCCTGCGGCAGTCGACGATCTCCAGCATCGGCGGCAGGGCCCGGGCCAGCGCCGAGGCCCGGGACCCCATCAGCTCCCCCTCGCAGAAGGCGTCGTCGAACGCGAACAGCCAGTTGTACCAGTCGTTGATCAGCCGGAGGCTGTCGCGCGGGACGGCCGGGTTGGTCCGTGCGGCCAGCAGGCCGATCTGGGAGCGCCGGAAGTGCTCGATCGTGTCGGCGCCGGCGAGCATGCCGGAGGCGGCCAGCCAGGCGTGGCTCTCCGCGTCGACCTCCGTGGCGTGCACGTTGATCTCGTTGGGGAACGGGCATGGCAGCGGGGGGATGCGAAGGGGTCGCCTCGTGAACGGATTCGCAGAAGTAGCCACGCCTCCAGCATGACGAGGGACAGCCCGAAAGGCCACAGTAGATTACTTCAATGCCATTTCAGAGCATTTTCCCCCATTTGTCGCTATTTGCCCATTTGACGACACCATTCGAGAAATTGGTCGTCTGCGAGCATGCGGGCCGTGTCCTCCGCGGACGGGCGCCCGGCCCTGGGATCCGCTCCCGCGTCGAGCAGCGCCCTGACCACGGCCGACTCCTTCTTGGACACGGCGCTCGCCAGCGGCGTCCGGCCACGCTCGTCGGTCCGGTCCGGATCGGCCCCGTGCTCGGCGAGCATGCGCACAGTCTCGGCGTGAGCGTGACAGGCCGCCAGCATCAGCAAGGTGTCACCTTTGCCGTTGGTGAGGTCGGCGGGCACCCCGGCTTCCACATAGGCGCGCAGGGCTTCCGTCTCACCCCTCCTGGCCAGGTCGAACAGCTTGGCCGTGAGCTCGTCGAGCTCCGGATCCCCGTCCATGTGTCCCATTCTGCCTCGATAGGGTGCCGTGGACGGAATCGTTCAGGCTCGCCGTGGGTTTCAGGAGAGAGTAGCTAGGGAAAGGCTGTCCAAACGTGTTCGACCCGACGGATCTCTACAAGCTGGCCGACGACGTGCCGGAGCCGGCCGATCCGGTGCTGCTCTACCACTTCGAGGGCTTCGTGGACGCCGGCGGCGCCGGGCGGCTCGCGCTGGCGCACGTACTCGCCGAGCTGGATCACCAGGTGGTGGCCAGGTTCGACGTCGATCGCCTGCTCGACTACCGCTCCCGCCGGCCCGTCATGACGTTCGACACCGACCGGTGGGTGTCCTGCGAGACCCCCGAGCTGGCCCTGTACGCGGTGAAGGACTCCACCGGCGTGCCGTTCCTGGTGATGACCGGGCCCGAGCCGGACCGCGAGTGGGAGCTGTTCACCCGGGCCGTGGGCACGCTGGCCGAGCGGCTGGGCGTCAGCAGGCTGATCACCGTCCACGGCATCCCGATGGCCGTGCCGCACACCCGTCCCCTCGGCATCACCCCGCACGCCAGCCGTCCGGAGCTGCTCAACGCCGATCAGACCAGCTCGTTCGGCCGGGTGCAGGTGCCGGGCAGCGCCGCCGCGCTCATCGAGTACCGCCTGGGCGCCGAGGGCCGCGACGCGCTCGGGTACGCGGTCCACGTGCCGCACTACCTGGCGCAGGCGGAGTACCCCCAGGCCGCCGTGACGGCGCTGGAGGCGGTCACCCGGAGCACCGGGCTGGTGTTCCCCATGGACGCGCTGCGCGAGGCGGCGCGGCGCACCACGGCCGAGATCGAGGAGCAGATCCAGGCGTCGACCGAGCTGTCGACCGCCATCGCCGGGCTGGAGCAGCAGTACGACGCGTTCGCCGGCGGCGCGGACCGGGAGAACCTCATCGCCGAGGCGGCGCAGATGCCCACCGGCGACGAGCTGGCCGCCCAGTTCGAGCGCTTCCTGGCCGAGCGCGACGACGAGTAGGCGGAGGGACAGGGGGGCCGGCCGGCACCGGTTAGGCTGGCCCGATGAGCGACATCCGGGTCGGCCTGGTCGGATACGGCACGGCGGGCGCGTACTTCCACGCGCCGCTGATCCACGCCGCCGAGGGCCTGACGTTGTCGGCGGTGGTGACCCGCGACGCCGATCGCGCCGCCGACGTCTCCGCCCGCTACGGCGCGACGGCCGTGCCCGGCACCGACCGGCTCTGGGAGCTGTGCGACCTCGTCGTCGTCGCCTCGCCCAACCGCACCCACGTGCCGCTCGCCACCGAGGCGCTCACGCGCGGCAAGCCGGTCGTCGTGGACAAGCCGCTCGCGCGCACCGCCGCCGAGGCCCGGGAGCTCGCCGAGCTGGCCGCCCGGCGCGGCCTCATGCTCACCGTGTTCCAGAACCGCCGCTGGGACGGCGACTACCTCACCGTGCGGGAGCTGGTGAAGGGCGGCGCGCTGGGCGAGGTCCACCGGTTCGAGTCGCGCTTCGAGCGCTGGCGGCCTCGGCCCAAGGGCGGCTGGCGCGAGACGGGCGGCGAGGAGGAGATCGGCGGCCTGCTCTACGACCTCGGCAGCCACCTCGTCGACCAGGCCGTCCAGCTCCTCGGCCCGGTGCGCGAGGTCTACGCCGAGAGCGACGTGCGGCGCGCGGGCGTCTCCGGCGACGACGACACCTTCCTGGCCCTCACCCATGCCGGCGGCGCCCGGTCCCACCTGTGGGCGAGCGCGCTGGCCGCCCGGCCCGGCCCCCGGTTCCGGGTGCTCGGCTCGCTGGCCGCGTACGTGAAGGACGGCCTGGACGTGCAGGAGGAGCGGCTGCGAGCCGGGCTGGCGCCCGGCTCGGCGGGGTTCGGCGAGGAGCCCGAGGAGCGCTGGGGCACGCTCGGCACCGACGAGCGGCAGGGCCTGGTGCCCACGCTGCCCGGCGCCTACCTCGACTTCTACCGGGGCGTGGCCGCCTGCCTGCGCGACGGGGCGCCGCCGCCGGTCACGCCGGAGAGCGTGACCGAGGCGCTGGCCGTCCTGGAGGCGGCCCGCCGCTCGGCGGCCGAGCGCACGGTCGTCACCCTCGCCTGAGGAAGCCGCCAGGAAAGTCCCGAAAGTCCTGGAAGCGGCCCGCTCAGTCGCGCAGGCGGGCCCGCATGGCCCCGGTGTCCTCGTCCGTCCAGCCGTGTGCCGCCAGCCACCCCATCGGCCCGCCGAAGCGCTCGTCCAGCACCGCCAGGAACTGCTGGATGTAGCGGGGCCTCGGCATGTGGTCGTCGGCCGGCCGCGAGTCGAGGTCGTCGCGGTACGTGGCGCTGGAGCGCAGCCGCCGCAGCACCGCGTCCAGGCGCTCTCCCGTCGCCGCGTAGTCCGCCACGATCGCCTGCCGGGTGACGCCCGCCGTCTCCAGGGCCAGCGCCGACAGCACGCCGGTGCGGTCCTTGCCGGCCGCGCAGTGCACCACGGCCGCGCCGTCGTCCAGCGTCATGGCCCGCAGCGCGGCCACCACCGAGTCGGGCCGGTCGCGCAGATAACCGTAGTAGAACCCGGTCATCCGCAGGTCCTCGTCGAGCTGGCGCTCCTGCCAGGGCAGCACCTTGTCGGCGTCGATGGTGTCCGCCTCGACGTCCGTGTGCCTGCCGCCCTCGGTGAACAGCGTCAGGTGGTGGTGCGTCACCTCGGGCATCCGGGCCAGCGGGCCGGGACCCTCCAGGGTGACCTCGGCCGTCGAGCGGAGGTCCACGACGTGGCGCAGCTTGAGCTCGCCGACCAGGTGCGACACGTCGCGGTGCGTAAGCCCCTGGAGGTTGTCCGACCGCAAGATACGGCCGTAACGGGTGACGCCTCCGTCGACGGTGGGCAGACCGCCCAGGTCGCGGACGTTGACGGCGCCTTCCAGGTCGATCCATCTCGTCATCGCGTTCATCGCTTAGACCCTATATGTCTGTCGATCCTCAGCGGATTCGAGGTCCATAACGCAACATGAACATGTGACTCCACACGCTCTGCCTCCCCGGCTGGTGATCGATCCATCACTGCCCCGGGACGTCTGGGCCCGGCTGTGGTCGGCTCCTCACCTCCTCCGCATGGCCCGGACAGGCACGGAGCCCGCGTCCGCGCGGGGCCAGGTGGCGCTCATCCTCCTCACTGTCGTCACCCTGCTGGCCGTCCTGGTCGTCAGGCTGCCCGGTGGGCCGATCGTGGCGGCGGTCGCCGCGGCCGGCCTCGGCACGATCGCGCTCACCCGCGAGCTCAGCGTGGCGGCGGACCGGCGCGACCTGCGCCGGCGGGTGCGGCTGGCCCGCCAGTACGCCGCCCACTACGTGCTGCCGGAGGACCTCGACTACCCGTGCCAGCGGCTGCTGCGCCGCGCGCAGGACGCCGTGGACGCCGTCCTGTGCTCCGCGGTGCACCGGGCGGGACTGATCGACACCATCGACAACCAGGTGACGCTGCCCGAGGAGGTGTGGCAGATCGCCCACCGGCTGTCGCGGCTCTCGGCCATGCACGCCGAGCACCGCAAGGTCGTCCCCCGCGTCCTGCCCTCCGGCCTGGAGGACGCGTTCCGGCCGTACACGACGGCCCTCGACGCGGCGTGGACGTCGCTGTCGAAGCGGGTGCGGCACCTGGAGCAGTACGCCCGGCAGGTGAGCCGCGCCGACCAGGTGTTCCACGCGCAGCAGAGGCTGGAGACGCTGGCCGCCCGCACCCCCGACTACCAGCGCCTGATCGCCGACACCGTACGCGACGACCTGGCGCGCCGGCACACCAGGGAGCTGGAGGAGCAGGCGCGGCAGGTGCGCCGGCTGTTCGAGGAGAGCGTCCTGCAGGCGCGCCGCACCGCGGGCGAGCTCCTCAGGACCCCGCTCACCTGAGTGCTCCGGCGCAAGCACACGGCCGCCCGCACGACCCGCGGTAGGGGCCGGGGCCGGGGTCAGCCTTCCGCGCGGCGCAGGAGCTCCAGGGTGCGGCGCATGCCGGCCTCGTTGCCGAGGCTGCGGTAGATCTCCCGCGCCTCGCGCAGCGGGCCGACCGCCGACGCCGCGCCACCCGCGTCGAGGTGCGCCTCGCCGAGGTGACGCAGGCTGAGCGCCATCCACCACCGGTCGTCCAGCTCCTCGAACGCCTCCACGGCGCGGCGCAGCTCCCGCTCCGACTCCTCGACACGGCCCAGCCGGGCCAGCGCCCGCCCGGCGGACAGGGCGGTGCGGGCCACGCCCCACGAGTCGCCGAGCGCCGCGAGGATGTCCTCCGCGCGCCGGACGTACTCCAGCTCGCGCAGCCCGTTGGCGGGGTCGCCCACCTCGCCCGCGGCGCGCAGGCAGCGCGCCTCCTCCCACAGCTCGCCGCGCTGCAGGAACATCTCCGCGGCCCGGCTCAGGCTGTGCCCGGCCCTGGTGAACCCGTCGAGCGCGGCCCGGTGCTCGCCCTCCCGGCGCAGGCCGCGCGCCTGGGCGGCGAGCACCTCCCCGTACGCGCGCAGCGTCTGCGCCTCGGAGTACCGGTTGCCCGCCCGCTCGAACACGGCCAGTGAGTCCTCCAGCAGCTCCCTGGCCTCCTCCGGCCGCCGCTCGGACAGCCGCAGCTCGGCCAGGTTGCGCTGGGTGCGGGCCATCCACCACTGGTCGTCCTCGGCCCGGAACGCGGCGATCGCCCCGGCCAGGTGCTCCTGGGCGCGGTCGAGGTGGCCGTCGGAGAACAGCGACATGCCGATGGCCCGCCTGGCGCGGGCCGCCCACCACGTCTCGCCCAGCTCCACGAAGAGCTCCAGCGCCCGCTCGGCGTCCACGCGGCCCGCCTCGTGGGCGCCCAGCCCGCCCTGCACGGCTGCGCGGTCCAGCAGGGAGATGCCGAGCGCGCGCCGGTCGCCGGTGCGCAGCGCGGCCTCGCAGCCCAGCTCGGCGACCGCCCGCCAGTCGGACCAGTAGGCGCGCAGCGAGTGGCACAGCGAGCAGAACGCCCGGGCCAGCCCCCAGGTCAGCTCCCACAGCTCGTGCCGCCGGGCCAGCTCGGCCAGGGCGACGAGGCTGAGCCGCTCGGCGTTGAGCCAGTCGCCGGCGTGCACCTGGCCCTCGGCGCTGGAGCGGCGGCCGGCCTTGCTCCAGTCCTGCGGCCAGCGGTCCTGGGCGGCGGCCTCGGCACGGCGGCGGTAGCCCGACAGGACCCGCTCGACGGCGTCGCGCCGACGGCCCTCGTCCTCCTCGGCGGCCGGCTCGGCGGCGAAGACGCGGACCAGGTCGTGCAGCCGGTAGCGCATGGTGCCGGTCTGGTCGGTTCCCGAGCACTCGGCGAGCTGGGCGTCGATGAGCGCCTCCAGCTGGTCGGCGCCGTCGAGCACGGAGATGTCGAGCAGCTCGCCCGCCACCCAGCCGGGCACGTCGGGCGAGGTGAGCTCGGACAGCAGGCGCAGCAGGCGGCGCTGCATGCCGGTGCAGTCGTCGTAGCTGAGCTGGACGGAGGCGCGGACGCTCTTGTCCACGGTCGGGGCGAGCTCCAGCTGGTCGAGGATGCGGCGCTCGTCGAGCAGCCGGTTCGCCATCTCGCGCAGCGTCCACTGCTCGCGGGTGGCCAGCCGGCCGCCGCAGATGCCGATGGCCAGCGGCAGGCGGTCGCACAGCCGGACGATCTCCTTGGCGGCGTCCAGGTCGTCGACCACGCGGGCGCTGCCGGCCAGCCGGGCCAGCAACTCCACCCCCTGCGCCTCGCTGAACACGCCGAGCCGCGTGTCGTGCGTGCCGTTGAGGAACAGCGGCTGGCGCGAGGTGACCAGCACCGCGCAGCCGGGCTCGGCCGGGATGAGCGGCTTGACCTGGTCGGGGCTGTGCGCGTTGTCGAGGCCGATGAGGATGCGGCGGCCCTTGGTCCAGGTGAGCCAGAGCCGCCGCAGCTCCTCCAGGCCGCCGGGGTCGGTGGTGAGCCGGACGCCGAGCGCGCGCAGGAACCCGATCAGCACCTCCTCCGGGCGCACCGGGGCGTCCACGCCGCCGCGCAGGTCGGCGTGCAGCCGCCCGTCGGGGAACCAGCCGGCGACCTCCTGGCCGAACCGGGACATGAGCGCGGACTTGCCGACGCCGCCCCTGCCGTACACGGACACGACGAGCGGCGGTGTGACGTCACTGGCGTTGCGGCGGGCGGCGAAGACGTCGCGCAGCTCGGCCAGCGCCTCGGCACGGCCGGTGAAGTGCTCCGGCACGGGCGGCCACTGGTCGGGCGCGCGGGTGGCGGCGGCGTCGCCCTTCGGCAGCGCCCTGGGCTTGGCCTCGGTGGTGGCCCAGGTGGTCAGGCCGACGAGGAGCGCGGCGCCGGCCGTCACGCCGATCTTGGCGACGGACGGGATGTCCCACTCCAGGGAGGCGGCCAAAATGCTGGCGGCGGCCGCGGCCAGGCCCGCCGCGACGGGCGCGGCCACCGGGATCCGGCGACGCCGCGGCTCCGGCTTGTCCGGCGGCTGCCCTGTCAAGGAGACCTCTCTTTCCGTGTCTTCGCACGGGTCCGTGTCTTCGCGCGGAGGGAGGGGGTACGGCCGGGTGCCGGCCGTACCCCGCGACGGGGTCAGAGGCCGATGACGTGGCAGGTGGCCGTGGCCGTCCTGGCCGGCTCGCTCTCCGAGGTGGCGGTGAGCGTGACGGTGGCCAGCCGGTCGCCGCCGGAGGCGCGCACCGCGTTGACGGTCACGCCGGCCTGCTTGCCGAACGCGACCGACGCCAGCTCGTTGGGCAGCTGGGCGGTCCAGCCCTTGCCCTTGACCTCGGCCTTGAGCCGGTAGACGTCGGAGCCGAGGTAGGCGCTGACGTCCTCGGGGTGCTGCCCCTGCGCCGGCGCGGCCTTGCCGGTGTTGAGCAGCGGGAACGAGCACCGGGACACGTTCTTGCCGGCCGGGACCCCGGCGCCCGGCAGCACGCGGACGCCGCGCCTCTGCGGGCCGGCGCCGTCGAGCGAGCGCACCGCCACCGTGTACGACAGCACGCCCTGGCGGTCGCGCTTGACGTCGGTGACGTAGAAGTGCAGGCGGTTGGCCTGGTCGGCGAACTCGTACTCGCTGCCCGAGCCGGTGCCCGCGTGGAACAGCGCGTCGGACAGCTGCCGGTAGTCGCCCATGGTGATCGGCACCTTGGTGCCGTCGGGCAGCACGTAGTCGGTCATCCCGATGTCCTGCGGGTTGGCGTCGACCACCCAGATGAACGGCGACCGGTCCTGGTCCTTGGTCTTGGCCAGCAGCACGCCGGAGTCGGGGGTGAAGGAGTCGGTGCCCATCCGGTCGACGACCTCGACGGTGTAGTTGTCGTAGCCGCCGCCGTCGCACAGGGGGTCGGTCCTGGTGTCGCAGGCGGGGCTCTTGTCGCCGCTGCCGAACGCGATGTTCAGGCCCATGAGCCCGTCCTGGCCGGGCCGCACGGCGCGGGCCGTCACCCGGGCGGTCACGAGGCCCGACTCGGCGAGCGCGTCGCGGGACAGGCTCAGCACGTTGCGCTCGTCGACCATCTCCAGCTTGATCTTGTTGCGCAGCATGTGCTGGGCGCCCATGGAGGAGCCGGACGTGGGCGGGATCAGCCAGCGGCTGTGCGGGCCGCCGGGTCCGTTGAACGTGCCGCGGCTGAGCATCTCCCAGATGCCGGAGTACGCGCGGCGCAGCGGCGTGCCGTAGGGGTTGTTGTAGTTGTCGGCGACGCCCATGATGTGGCTCAGCTCGTGGGCGTAGACGGACATGCCGGAGCTCTCCGCCTGGACCGAGTCGACGCCGAAGCGGGCGTTGGGCCAGAACGTCGAGCCGGACTGCCAGGACGTCCAGTCGACGTAGCGGGTCTTGGACGCGTTGGGCAGGGCGGGGTCCGGCGGGCCCCACTCGTCGGGCACCGACTCCTTGTCCGGGAACTTCATCATCCCGAACTCCTGCCAGGTGGACGACTCGTCCTGGCCGGCGCTGAGGTAGAACACGAAGTCGAACTGCTTGACGGTCTCCTCGCCGACGGCGGCCAGCCAGGCGGCGTTGCCGTCGGCGCGCAGGTTGCGGTTGCAGGTGTCGCCGGCCGGGCAGGCGTCCGCCTGGTACTCCATGGCGTACTCGTGGTCCTTGCCGGGCATCGTGTACGGGCCGAAGCCGGTCAGCTCGACGCCGACGCGTCCTCCGGAGTCCTCCATCCAGTACTCGTGGATGGTGTGACCCTTGTTGAGGTCGTTCGGGGTGTTGAGGAAGTCCTGGTAGAACTTGGCGACCTGGTCGCGGGGGACATCGTGGGCCTCGGCGCTCGGGTTCTGGAAGATGGTCGAGCCCTTGGGCTGGGTGACCACGAACGGCTGGTTGGGGTAGTCCAGCAGCACCAGGGCGCCCCGGAAGGTGCGCTTGGAGCCCTTGACCGCCGGGTCGTTCCAGCTCGTGCCGGGCGCCTTCTTGTAGTCCGACCACGTCATGTGGTCGGGGTTCTCCCAGTTCTGCGGGTCGATCGGCGCGATGTCGGCGGTGGGCCGGGCGCGCAGCTCCTGTGTGTCGGGGCCGTCCTGCTGCCACGGCTGCGTCTGGGGCCACAGGGCCCGGCGCCAGGGGAGGTCGGGGTCGTCGGTGGGGGGCGCGGCGGAAGCGGGGGTCGCCATCAGGCTCACCGGTACGAGTACCAGGGCGGTCAGGAGACCTCGTAACAGCTTCTTCGGGGCGTTCACGGATGGGACGCTATAGGCGATGTTGACAGAGATCATCGCGCAGTTGTAGGGAAGACCTGTGGCAAGTCTTCCGACATATGTTGAAATTCCCAGGTGAGCTGTGGCGGCCCTGCAGCAGAGCGTGGACGACCTCGCCGCGCGCCTCGGACATCCCCTGCTGGTGGAGGACCGGCTGCACCGGGTGCTCGCGCACAGCGAGCAGACCGGCGCCATGGACGACGTCCGCCGTGACTCGATCCTGCGCCGCCGCGCCACGCCTGAGGCCCGCCGGTGGCTGGCCGCCGCCGGGATCCACGACGCGCCCGGCCCGCTGCGGGTCCCGGGCGCGCCCGCCCTCGGGCTGCTGCCGCGGGTGTGCGTCCCGGTACGGCACGACGGCGGGCTGCTGGGTTTCCTGTGGTTCATCGACGCCGGGCCGGCCCTGACGGAGGCGCAGGTGGCCGAGGCCGCGGCGGCGGCTCCCGCGCTGGGCCTGACCCTGCTGCACGAGAGCCTGGCCGCGGGACTGCCCGCGCACCGGGAGCTGGAGGCGATGGCGGGGCTGATGCTCGGGGAGCACGACGCCGCCCGCCGCCTCGTCGAGGCGGGCGCCTTCCCCCGCGCCCAGCCGGTGACGGCCCTGGTCGCCCGCCCCCTTCCGCGCCCCGCCGCCGGGGGAGCGCCGTCCGGCGGGGAGACCGGGGCGGCGCTGGAGCAGGGCGCCCTGACGCTGCGGCGCCGGCTGACCGGCCACCACCCGCTGCACCTGGTCCGCCACGACCACGTCGTCCTGCTGATCGCCGCCGGCGGCCCCTCCGGCGGCGGGGTCTCGGGCAGCGGGGTCTCGGGCGGTCCCGGCGAGTCCGGGGCGACGGCGGCGCTCGCCACGGCCGAGGAGCTGCACGCGGCCATGCCCGTCCCGGTCACCGTCGGCGTCGGACGGCCCCGGCCCGCCCTGGACGGGGCCGCCGCCTCGTACGCCGAGGCCCGGCACGCCGCCGAGGTGGCCGCCCGCGTGCCCGCCACCGGCCGGACGGCGGAGTGGACCCGGCTCGGCGTCTACCGGATGCTCACCCACCTGCCGGGCCACGACCTGCACCCCGGCCTCGAACCCCTCCTGGGCGACGACCAGCACCTCCCCCTGCTGGAGACCCTGGAGACGTACCTCGACCTGGCGGGCAGCGCGGTGGCCACGTCCCGGGCGCTTCGCCTGCACCGCACCTCCCTCTACTACCGGCTGCAGCGCGTGGAGGAGCTGGCCGGCACCGATCTGAAGGACGGCGGCGAGCGGCTGGCCCTGCATCTGAGCCTCAAACTGGCCCGGCTGTCGGGCCGCTACCGGCCGAGGGGGCAGCATCCCGGAAGCTGATTGCGCCCCTGGCCATGGTCACGTTTAATACGAAAAGGGAAGATTTGACGGGAGCCGAGATGCCGCGTGGGAAGCGTGCCGGACCGGTCCTCGGCAGGCGCGCTCCCGTCCCGATCGTCCTCCACTCCGCTCCCCTGGTGCTGCCGATCACCACGGAGCCGATCCGCGAAGGCGGCGTGGCCATCCGCGGCGACCGCGTGCTCCAGGTCGGTCCACGGGCCGACCTGCTCGCGTACTTCCCGATCGCCGAGGAGCGCCGCTGGCCCGGCATGATCGTGGCCGGCCTGGTGGACGCCTGCTCCGGTCCCGGCGTCCCTGCTCCGGGCGTGACGGCGCGGGCCGAGATCGTCGCCGCCCCCGCCGACCAGCCGGGGCTGCCGGGCCTCTCGTACGTCGAGGTGGCGTGCGCGTCGGAGGAGGAGTGGGAGCGGATCGGCCGGGACGCGGTCATCACCGCCATGAGGGAGCTCGACCGGCCGGGCGGCGTCGGCGTCGCGCCGCGCACGGCCGACCCGCAGGTGCTGGAGGACGTGGCGCTGCTGGCCCGGACGTTCGGGCTGCGCCTGCTGGCCGACCTCGGGCTCGACTCCCCCGCCGCGCTGGACGAGGCGGGCGCCCTCGGACCGCACTGCCACGTGGCCCGCGCCCGCCCGCTGGATCCCGGCGAGCGCAAGCTGCTGCGCCTGCGCGGCACCCGGGTGACGGTCTGCCCCGCACCCGGCGAGGCGCTCGACGACGTGCCGGCGCTGCTGGACGAGGGCGACCGCATCGCGTTCGGCACGGGGCCCTCCCCGGCGGGTCCGGGCCTGCTCGAACAGGCACGCATCGTGCGGGAACGCGCCCGTGCCATCGGTGCGCGGACACGAGGGCTCGACCGCAGGCTCGTGGAGGCGCTCACGCTGGGCGGGGCCGGGGCGCTCGGCATGGACGGCGGCGTGGGCCGGATCGGCTCGCTCGGGCCGGGCGGCCGCGCCGACTTCGCGGTGTTCGACGCGCGCGGACGCTATCCGTACTCCGCCCTCCTGACGTGCCCGCCGTGCCTGGCCACGGTCACCGGCGGACGGACCGCGTCACGCCGGCCCTGAGCCGGCTCCCGGACCGGGCCGCCCCGACCGGGCGACCGGTGACGGCGCTACCCGAACTGGGCCTCCACCGCGCCGAGCAGCTCCTTGAGCTGGTCGCGCTGCTCCCCCGTGAGCACCGCGAACAGGTCCTGCCCCGCCTGCCGGCGGGCCTCGCGGGCGCGTTCGTACACCTCCCGGCCGGCGTCCGTGATGACCACCAGCGTCGAGCGCCGGTTGGCCGGGTCCACCTCCCTGCGCACCAGCCCCGCCTCCTCCAGCGCGTCGATGACGGGCGTCACGGAGCGCGGCACGATCCGGAGCTGGTCGGCGAGCTGCACCATGCGGAGCGGCCGGCCGGCGTCGATGAGCGCGCGCAGCGCCCGTGCCTGCCCGGGGGTCAGCCCGAGCGGCTCCAGCCGGTGGAGGTAGCCATGCCGCAACCGGCGGGTGACCAGGTGCAAGAGCTCGGACAGCTCCACGTCGTCCATGGCCCAAGCTTAGAGTCGGGAACAATTATGAGTTAACCTCTGTTTGAGCGAACATCCGAAAGGAGTCTTCTTGGCAGACGAACCACGCGCGCCGTTGCGGCGCGTCGTCACGCTCTTCAGCGCCTACCGCGGCCGTCTGGGCCTGGTGGGCGTCCTGATCCTGCTGTCGTCGCTGGTGTCGCTGGCCTCGCCGTTCCTGCTGCGCGAGGTGCTGGACGTCGCGATCCCCCAGCGCGACCCGCTGCTGCTGACGCTGCTCGCGCTCGGGATGATCGTCGTCGCCGTGACCACCAGCGTCTTCGACGTCGTGCAGACGCTGGTGTCCACCACGGTGGGCCAGCGCGTCATGCACGACCTGCGCACCTCCGTGTACGCCCACCTCCAGCGCATGTCGCTGGCCTTCTTCACCCGGACGCGGACCGGAGAGGTCCAGTCGCGCATCGCCAACGACATCGGCGGCATGCAGTCCGTGGTCACCAACACGGCCACCTCGATCGTCTCGAACCTCACCACCGTGATCGCCACGATCGTGGCCATGGTCGCGCTCGACTGGCGGCTGACCGCGATCTCGCTCGTGCTGCTGCCGGTGTTCGTGTGGATCAGCCGTCACGTCGGCGCCGAGCGCAGGCGCATCACCTCCGAGCGCCAGCGCACGCTCGCGGTCATCTCCTCCATGGTCCAGGAGTCGCTGTCGATCAGCGGCATCCTGCTCGGCCGCACCATGGGCCGCTCGGCCGAGCTCACCCGGCGCTTCTCCGGTGCCTCCGACGAGCTGGCCGACCTCGGCGTGCGCTCCAGCATGGCCGGGCGGTGGCGGCAGGCGTCCATCCAGATCGTCATGGCCGCGATGCCCGCCGTCATCTACTGGGCGGTCGGCTACACCGGCGCGATCTCCGTGGGCACGCTCGTGGCGTTCACGACGCTCCAGGTGAGCCTGTTCCGGCCCGCCGTGTCGCTGCTGCGGCTCGGCGTGGAGGTGCAGAGCTCCCTCGCGCTGTTCGGCCGCATCTTCGAGTACCTCGACCTGCCCGTGGACATCCACCCGGGCACCCGGACGCTCCCGTCCGTGCGCGGCGAGGTGCGCTACGAGGACGCCTCCTTCTCGTACGGCGAGGCGCCCGCGCTGACCGGCGTGGACATCACCGTGCCCGCGGGCACCAGCCTGGCCGTCGTCGGCGAGACCGGCTCGGGCAAGACCACGCTCGGCTACCTGCTGCCCAGGCTGTACGACGTCACCGCCGGCCGGATCACCATCGACGGCGTGGACGTCCGCGACCTCACCTTCGAGACGCTGGCCGACACCGTCGGCGTGGTGTCGCAGGAGACGTACCTCTTCCACGCCTCCATCGCCGACAACCTCCGCTTCGCGAAGCCCGACGCGACGGACGAGGAGCTGCGGGCCGCCGCCGAGGCCGCCCGCATCCACGACCACATCGCCGCGCTGCCCGACGGCTACGACACGCTGGTCGGCGAGCGCGGCTACCGCTTCTCCGGCGGAGAGAAGCAGCGCCTCGCGATCGCCCGCACGCTGCTGCGCAACCCGCCGGTGCTGGTGCTGGACGAGGCGACGAGTGCCCTGGACACGCAGACCGAGCGGGCCGTGCAGGAGGCGCTGGACACGCTGGCGGAGGGCCGTACCACGATCACCATCGCGCACCGGCTGTCCACCGTGCGGGACGCGGACCAGATCGTGGTGCTGGACGGGGGCCGGGTCGTGGAGCGCGGCGGGCACGAGGACCTGCTGGCCCTCGACGGCCACTACGCCGCCCTGGTGAGCCGCGACCGCCCCCTCGAACCCGTCTGACCGGCCCCTCCCCGCGGCCCCGCCGCCTGCGAACTCGCTTGGAATCCCGCCCGCGGCCTTGCCCGGACCGGGAGCCACCGTAAGGTCGTGAAGGTGCATGACACCCGATACGCGACATCCGGCATGGTGTGCAGCGTCGACCACCTCGCCTCCGCGGCGGGGGTGGCGGCGCTCGACCGGGGCGGCTCGGCCGCCGACGCCGCCATCGCCACGAACGCCGTCCTCGCCGTCACCGCGCCCCACATGTGCGGGCTGGGCGGCGACCTGTTCGCCCTGGTCCACGACGGCTCCCCCGGCGAGGTGACCGCGCTCAACGCCTCCGGCCGCGCCGGGTCGGGAGCCGACCCCGACCGGCTGCGTGCCGAGGGGCACGAGCGCATGCCGCACCTGCACGACATCCGCTCGGTCCCCGTGCCCGGCTGCGTGGACGGGTGGCTCGCGCTGCACGAGCGGTACGGCCGGCTTCCCCTGCCCTCACTGCTCGAACCCGCGATCAGGCTGGCGAGCCAGGGCTTCGCCGCCTCGCCGCTGATGCTCGCCGGCGCCCGCGTCGCGGCGGGACGGCCGGGCGGCGGCGACTTCGCCGCGGTCCGCGCGGCCGGCGACCGGATGACGCGGCCGGGCGTGGCCAGGGCGCTGAGCGCCGTCGCCGCGGACGGGCGCGCCGGCTTCTACCTCGGCGAGTTCGGGGAGGGCCTGCTGGAGCTCGGCGGCGGCGAGTACGACCGCGCCGACCTCGCCCGGCCGAACGCCGACTGGGTCACCCCCCTCGCGGTGCGGGCGTTCGGCCACGACGTCTGGTCGATGCCGCCCAACTCCCAGGGCTACCTGCTGCTCATGGCGCTCGGCATCGCCGACGGGCTCGACCTGCCCGCCTCCCCCGGCGATCCGCTCTGGGCGCACCTGCTGGCCGAGGCCGCCCGGGTGAGCGGCCACGACCGGCTCGCCCTCCTGCACGAGGACGCCAAGGACCTCCTGTCGTCCGGGGAGATCGAGCGGCGCCGGGCGCTGGTCGACCCGGCCCGGAGGCTGCGCCTCACCGCTCCGGCCGAGCCGGGCGACACCACGTACCTGTGCGCGGTGGACGGCGACGGGATGGGCGTCTCCCTCATCCAGTCGAACGCCGCCGGTTTCGGCAGCATGCTCTTCGAGCCTCATACCGGGATCAACCTCCACAACCGCGGCATCGGTTTCTCGCTCACGCCCGGACACCCGGCCGAGTACGGCCCCGGCCGCCGGCCGCCGCACACGCTCGCGCCGGCGCTGGTCACCCGGCCCGACGGCGCGCTGCGCTCCGTCGTGGGCACCATGGGCGGCGACGCGCAGCCGCAGATCCTGCTCCAGGTCATCACCCGGCTGCTGCGCCACGGCGAGCTCCCGGGCGAGGCCGTCGCGGCTCCGCGCTGGCGGATCGGCGCGGCCGGCACGGGGTTCGACACCTGGTACGCGCCCGACGACACCGTCCTGGACCTGGAGGACGGCACGCCCTGGTCGGACGGGCTGGCCGCGCTCGGCCACCCGGTGACCGCCCGCCCGTACGGGAGCACGTTCGGCCACGCGCACCTCATCGACGTACGGCCGGACGGCGTGCTGGCGGGCGCGGCCGACCCGCGCGCGCTCATCGGCGCGGCGATCGGCCGCTGAGAACGTCGCGATTGGACGCCCGTCGCGCGGGTAGCAGGTGCCGCCATGGCGAACAATGTCATCACCCTCATCACCAGTGACCACCGCGAGGTCGAGGCGCTCTTCGAGCGGCTCAAGAAGAAGCAGGGCGACCGGCGGGCCACCGTCGCCGAGCTGTACGCCCTCCTCACCGCGCACGCCCGCGCCGAGGAGGACCGCGTCTACCCCGGCATCGACGCCCACCACGGCGTGGAGGAGCACAAGGAGGCGGAGGTGCTGCTCGACGCGCTCAAGCGGGCCGACCCGGACGGCGCCGAGTTCGAGGAGGCCCTCGACAAGCTGGTCGAGTCCGTGAACCACCACGTGCAGGAAGAGGAGAGCACGATCCTGCCGACCCTGGCCCGGACGGCCGACGCCAGGAAGCTGGAGGAGCTCGGCGCCGCCTTCAAGCAGCGCCGCCAGGAGGAGCTGACCGCCCTCACCAAGGCCGCCGGCACCTCGAACGGCTCCAAGAGCGGCTCCAAGGGGGGCTCCAAGGACGGCGCCGAGCCGACCAAGGCGGAGCTGTACAAGGAGGCGCAGAAGGCCGACCTGCCCGGCCGGTCGCAGATGGACAAGGAGGAGCTGGAGCAGGCTCTGCGGAAGGCCGGATCCTAGGGTTCCGGTCGCGCCCAGGGGTATGGGTGCCGTATGAGCGAACTACCTCCGGACAGGTTCGGGCTCGCCGACGAGCAGGAGATCGAGGTCGAGGAGTGGACCGACGACCTCGGCCTCGATCACCGCATCGACGAGGACGACCCCCAGCACGAGGACACCCTGGACGAGCGGCTGCGGCGGGAGAAGCCGGAGCGGGAGCGGACGCGCCGGGAGGAGCACCGGCTCACCCAGCCCGACGAGGGCCTCGCACCGGACGTCGAAAGTGACGAGGTCGGCGAGGACTGGGGCGGGGACTCCGGCGACCTGTCGGCCGAGGAGCGCGCGGTCCGCGTCGACCCCGACACGCTGGACCCCGACGCCCTCTACTCGGGCGACCAGGACACCGGCGACCCGGGCGAGCCGGGCGGGGCCGACGGCGGGACCGGCCGGCTCAGGTGAGGCGCGACAGGGCCGGCAGCAGGGCGTGCAGGTCGTCGACGACCACGTCGGCGGCCCCGGCCTGCGGCCGCTCGGCGTGCAGATACCCCCACGGCCCGCGCCGCAGCAGCGCGGTGCGCATGCCCGCCCGCCCGGCGGGCAGCACGTCGTTGTCCAGCCGGTCACCCACGTAGAGGATCTCGGACGGCTCGCGCCCCGCGACGGCGGCGACCTTGGCGAAGAACCCGGGATCGGGCTTGGACACGCCCCACCCCTCGGAGGTGTGGACGGAGTCGGCCGGCAACTCCATGGCCACCAGTGCGCCGTGGGCGCGGGCGGGCTGGTTGCCCGCGACGATCACCTGGAGACCGGCGTCGCGCAGCGTGGCCAGGGCCTGGCGCACGTCCGGGTAGAGGTCGTCGGCGTCGAAGTGGTTGCGCAGGCTCTCCGGCTCGTCCCGCTCCCACGCGGCCAGCTCGGCGGCGATGTCGATGCCGGGCCGGACGAGCTCGAACGCCTCGCGGTGCGAGCGGTCCAGGGCCGCCATGCCGCCCAGCGCGCCCATCATCACGAACCTGCTCACGCCGAGCCGGTCGGCCCAGCGTGACCAGATGCGCGTCTCGTCGATGAGCGTCTCGCCGACGTCGAACACCACTGCCTTGATCATGCCTGTCCCTTCTCGTCGGCCCCCACTGTACGGGCGGGCGGTAGGCGCCTCAGCGGAGGGTCAGGACATGCAATACTTAGCGTGCCCGTTCGACTACGGAGGGACGGCCCATGGTTGCGGTCAGAGTCATGGATGAGCGCCGACGCGCGAAGCCGATGTTCACCCTTGAGGGGCCCTTTCCAAGGACGGGCCGCGAATTGTTCGATGCACTACCCCCCCTTCCCGGATTCCGGGCAGAGGTCATCGAAGGGACTGTGATCTTGAGCCCGTTGGGCACTCCTGAGCACAGCTGGATCGCCGCTGACCTGCACGACGCGCTGCTTCCCGTGCGCAGGCAGCGCGGATGGCGAGGATCCGTGGGCGGCGTCAACATCTGCATCGAGGGGCCTCGTGAGCCCGTCGCCCCCGACTATGTCCTCTCACCGGCCGACTGTCCGCGCTGGGGACAGCTGGAGCTGATGTCCTCGGGCGTCATCCTGGTCGCCGAGGTCGTCTCACCGAGCAGCGTGGCGCGCGACCATGAGGAGAAACCGCGCCTCTACGCGCAAGGCCACGTGCCGATCTACCTGCTGATCGACACCCTGGCCTCGCCTCAGATCGTCACGGTCCACCACAACATCCAGCACGGCACCTACCGGACGATCACCACCGTCGACGTGGGCTCGCCGATCATGCTGCCCGATCCCGTCAACCTGGAGCTCGACACCTCGATCTTCAAGGGCTGAGCTTCTCCATCGCCTTGGCGATGCGCTTCTCCGACACCGGGGTGGGGGTCCCGAGCGTCTGGGCGAAGAAGCTGACCCGCAGCTCCTCGATCATCCACCTGATCTCCACCACGTCCGGGTCCGAGCGCCGGGCCGGGTGGAGCCTGTCCAGCAGGTCGTGGTAGTCGTCCTCGACCTTGTGCACCCGTGCCATCCACTCCTCGTCGCGCCAGGGCTCCTCCGGCAGCTTGGTCAGCCGCCGCTCGATGGCCCGCAGGTAGCGCAGCACGTCGGACAGCCGCCGGTTGCCGGTCGCGGTGACGAATCCCGCGTACACGAGCCGGCCGAGCTGCTCGCGGACGTCCTCCGTGGAGGCGCTCGACGGCAGCGGGTCCAACCGGGTGCCGATCGCGTGCCACACGCTCAGGATCTGCTCCACCTTGGCCAGCACGTCCGCCGCCGTGTCGTGCAGCTCGGCCCGTACGTGCTGGTAGAGGCGGTCGAAGGAGACCGGGTCCCAGGCGGGGCCGCCCCGGTCGAGCATGAGCTTGTCGGCCGCCGCGTTGACCACGTCGTCGAACAGCGCCACGGCGCCGCCGTGCGGGCTGCGTGACAGGGCCAGCTTGGCCTGGTTGGACAGGCCGGCGAGCAGCGACTTGGCCGGGTTGGTGACGTTGAGGAGCAGCAGGCGGCGCGTGCCGGGCCAGTGGGAGCGGCGCTGCTCCGCCTCCGTCTCGAAGATCTTGACGGAGACCGAGTCGCGGTCGTCCACCAGGGCCGGGTAGCCCTTCATGCGGCCCTGCTCGAACACCTTGGGCAGCGTGCCGAAACTCCACGTGCGCAGTCCGGTCCGCTCCAGGTCGTCGGCCGCCGCCGACAGCGTCTGGCGCAGGCGGGGCGCGAGACGCCGCTTGAGCGCGTCGAGGTCCTTGTCCTCGGCGATGGTCCGCTTGCGCTCGTCGATCACCCGGTACGTGACGCGCAGGTGGTCGGGGAGCTGGTCGAGCTGCCAGGCGTCGTGCGGCACGCGTACCCCGGTGAGGCGCAGCAGCTCCCGCTCCACGGCCTCCAGCAGCGGCTCGCCGCCCGGCCTGGCGTTGGCCAGCACCTGCCTGGCGTAGTTGGGGGCGGGCACGAAGTTGCGGCGCAGCGGCTTGGGCAGCGACCTGATCAGCTCGGTGACGAGCTCCTCGCGCAGGCCGGGGATCTGCCAGTCGAAGCCGTCGGAGCCGATCTGGTTGAGCACCTGGAGCGGCACGTGGACGGTCACGCCGTCGGCGTCGGCCCCCGGCTCGAACTGGTAGGTCAGCTTCATCCGCTGGCCGAGCTGCCGCCACGTGTCGGGGTAGTCCTGGGTGCTGACGTCGGCGCCCTCGTTGACGAGCATCTCCGGGGAGAACGTCAGCAGGTCGGCGTCGTCGGCGCGGGCCTTCTTCCACCAGGCGTCGAAGTGGCGGGCCGAGACCACGTCGGCGGGCACCCGCCGGTCGTAGAAGTCGAACAGGGCCTCGTCGTCGACCATGATGTCGCGGCGGCGGGCGCGGTTCTCCAGCTCCTCGACCTCCTGGAGGAGCCGCCGGTTGGCGCGCAGGAACTCGTGGTGGCTGTCCCACTCGCCCTGGACCAGGGCGTGCCGGATGAACAGCTCGCGCGACAGCTCCGGGTCGATGCGCCCGTAGTTGACCTTGCGGCCGGTGACCAGCGGCACCCCGTACAGGGTGACCTTCTCCAGCGCGATGACCGCGCCCTGGTCCTTCTCCCAGTGGGGCTCGGAGTAGGCGCGTTTGACGAGGTGCTGGGCGAGCGGCTCGACCCAGCCGGGCTCGATCTTGGCGTTGACCCGGGCCCACAGCCGGGAGGTCTCGACGAGCTCGGCGGACATGACCCACTGCGGCTGCTTCTTCGCCAGGGCGGAGCCGGGGAAGACGGCGAAGCGGGCGTTGCGGGCGCCGATGTACTCCTGGATGGGGCGGCGGCCGTCGGCGGGGCGCTGCTTGTCCATGACGTCCTTGACGCCGATGTGCGACAGCAGGCCGGCCAGCAGCGACACGTGGACGCTGTGCGGGTCGCCGGGATGGCTGTTGGGCTGGACGCCGAGCGCCTGGCGGAGCTGGCTGTAGATGTCCTGCCACTCGCGTACGCGCAGGTAGTTGAGGAACTCGGCCCTGCAGAGCCGGCGGAAGGCGCTGGAGGACAGCTCCTTCTGCTTGTCCTGGAGGTAGTGCCAGAGGTTGAGGTAGGCGAGGAAGTCGGACTCGGGGTCGGCGAAGCGGCGGTGCTTCTCGTCGGCCTGCTGCTGCTTGTCGGCGGGGCGCTCGCGCGGGTCCTGGATGGACAGTGCGGCGGCGATCACCATGACCTCGCGCAGGCAGCCGTGCTTCTCGGCCTCCAGCACCATGCGGCCGAGGCGCGGGTCGACCGGCAGGGTCGCCAGCTTGCGGCCGACGGGGGTGAGCCGGCCCTCGGCGTCGAACGCGCCGAGCTCGTGCAGCAGGTTGACGCCGTCCTTGACCTGGCGGCGGTCCGGCGGCTCGACGAAGGGGAACGCCTCGATGTCGCCCAGCCCGATCGAGGTCATCTGCAGGATGACGGAGGCGAGGTTGGTGCGCAGGATCTCCGGGTCGGTGAACTCCGGCCGGCTCAGGAAGTCCTCCTCCTCGTACAGTCGGACGCAGATGCCGTCGGAGGTGCGGCCGGAGCGGCCCTTGCGCTGGTTGGCGCTGGCCTGGGAGATGGCCTCGATGGGCAGCCGCTGCACCTTGGTGCGGTGGCTGTAGCGGGAGATGCGGGCGTAGCCGGGGTCGACGACGTACTTGATGCCGGGCACCGTCAGCGACGTCTCGGCCACGTTGGTGGCCAGCACGATGCGGCGGCCGGTGTGGCGCTGGAAGACGCGGTGCTGCTCGGCGGCGCTCAGCCGCGCGTACAGCGGCAGCACCTCGGTGTTGCGGAAGTCGGCCTTGCCGAGCGCGTCGGCGGCGTCGCGGATCTCCCGCTCGCCGCTGAGGAAGACGAGGATGTCGCCCGGCCCCTCGGTGACCAGCTCGCGGCAGGCGTCGACGATGCCCTGCGTCTGGTCGTCGTCCTCGGCGAGCGGCCGGTAGCGGACCTCGACGGGGTACGTGCGGCCGGAGACCTCGACGATCGGCGCGTCGCCGAAGTGGCGGGAGAACCGCTCGGGGTCGATGGTGGCGCTGGTGATGATGACCTTGAGGTCGGGGCGCCGGGGCAGGAGCTGCTTGACGTAGCCGAGGATGAAGTCGATGTTGAGGCTGCGCTCGTGGGCCTCGTCGATGATGAGCGTGTCGTACTGCTCCAGCAGCCGGTCGTGCTGGAGCTCGGCCAGCAGGATGCCGTCGGTCATCAGCTTGACGAGCGTGCGGTCGCTGCCCTGGTCGGTGAAGCGCACCTTGTAGCCGACGACCTGGCCCAGCTCGGTGCCGAGCTCCTCGGCGACGCGCTCGGCGACGGTGCGGGCGGCGATGCGGCGCGGCTGGGTGTGGCCGATGAGACCGCGGACGCCGCGCCCGAGTTCGAGGCAGATCTTGGGGATCTGGGTGGTCTTGCCGGACCCGGTCTCACCGGCGATGATCACGACCTGGTGGTCGCGGATGGCCGCGAGGAGGTCGTCCCTGCGCTGGGAGACCGGCAGGTTCTCGGGGTAGGTGATCGCAGGCACGGCCTCGCGGCGGCGGGCCAGCCGCTGCTCGGCGCGCTCGACGTCGGCGAGGATCTCCGCGGCGATCTTGTCGCGGGCCTCGCGGGAGCGCACCCGGCGCGCGCCGTCGAGCCTGCGCCGCAGCCGCCGCTGGTCGCGCGGCATGAGCTCGGGCAGGCGGGACTGGATGTCGGTGAGCGGAGAGGACAACGCGGAGGTTCCCATACTGCTTCCAGGATATTTGAGCCCCGTGCACCGGGAGCCAACGGTCCATGCTGCCGGACCGCGCCGCCGCCGCGCATCCCAATAACCGGCCCGCGCCATGACCGCCTCTGCCATGACCGCCTCTGCCATGACCGCCCGCGTCATGACCGCCCGCGCCGCAGTCTGCCCGCGTCGTCGCGGGCGGTCTTCCGGGCATGGCCGTGGCCGTCCACGGCGGGCCCACTCTCCCCAGAGTTGCGTCGTGAACGGCCACGCCCATCAATGAGACTCCCGAAACGCGGTTCCGGTTGCGTCCGGGAGCTCAATATCTTGATCGGCGAGCCGGACGGCGCGCGGATCAGCCCGCCCGGGTGCCCGCCATCTGGGCGGCGCCGATGATGCCCGCCTCGTTCTGCAGGGCGGCCGGCACGATCGGCGTGTCGATCCGGACGTGCGGCAGCCACTTGTGGGCCTTCTTGCTCACGCCGCCGCCCACCACGATGAGCGACGGGGAGAACAGCATCTCCACGTGCCGCAGGTACTCCTCGACCCGCTCGGCCCACTTGTCCCAGCCCAGGTCGTCGTCCTCGCGGGCCTTGTCGGAGGCGCGGCGCTCGGCGTCCTTGCCGTGCAGCTCCAGATGGCCGAGCTCGGTGTTGGGCACGAGCACGCCGTCGATGAACAGGGCGCTGCCGATGCCCGTGCCGAACGTCAGCATGAGCACGGTCCCGCGCCGGTCCCGGCCCTCACCGAAGGTCATCTCCGCGATGCCGGCCGCGTCGGCGTCGTTGATCACCGTCGCGCCGCCGAACAGCTCGGCCGCGTCGACGCCGATCCACGAGTGGTGGACGTTCGCGGCGGTGCGGACCACCCCGTCCCTGACCACGCCGGGGAACGTCACTCCGATGGGCCCCGACCAGCTGAAATGGTCGGCGATCTGCCGCACCACCTCGGCGACGGGCTCCGGCTTGGACGGGTGCGGGGTGGGAATGCGCAGGCGCTCCTGGGCGAGCTTGCCCGCCGAGACGTCGACGGGTGCGCCCTTGATGCCCGAGCCACCGATATCAATCCCCAAAACTTCCATATCAACCCTTCTCCCCAACAGGCGACAAGAAACGCCTCGCCGGATATTTCCGGACCATACTGAACCCTTCCCCGGGGCGCCCGCGTATCTCGCGTCACAAGCGCTAACAAGGAGGCACGGATGCGGTTACGCATCATCACACTCTGCGCTGTCGCGGTCGGCCTGGGCAGCACTCTCGCCACTCCCGCGCACGCCAACGCCACTCCCCGCGCGCGGTTCGACGTCGTCAGCCTCGTCTCGGACGTCCGGGGCAAGGCCGCCCTCACCGACCCCAAGCTGGTCAACCCCTGGGGCCTGGCCATGGGCAAGACCCTGTGGGTCTCCGACACGGGCACCGGCAGCGCCACCGTCTATTCGGGCGCCGGCAAGAAGGAGCAGACCGAGGTCGCCATCCCGGGCGGGGCCCCGACGGGCCAGGTGTTCAACCCGACCGACGGGTTCACCGTGAAGGGCAAGCCCGCCACGTTCATCTTCGCCAGCCCCAGCGGCGCGATCAGCGGGTGGAACGCCGAGGCGGACCCGAAGAACGCCCTCATCGCCGCGTTCACCCGCGGCGCCGACTACAAGGGCCTCGCGCTCGCGCAGACCGACGACGGCGACTTCCTGCTCGCCGCCGACTTCGCCCACGGCCGCATCGCCGCCTGGAACTCCGACTTCGAGAAGATCAAGCTCCGGGGCTGGCAGTTCAGGGATCCGGCCATTCCCTCGAACTACTCCCCGTTCAACGTGGCGGTCGCCAACGGCAACATCTGGGTGGCGTACGCGCTGCGTGACCCGGCGACCGGCAAGTCCGTCGCGGGCGCGGGCAAGGGCTTCGTCAGCCGCTTCAACGCCGAGGGCCGCCTGACCGGCCGCATCGCGCGTACCGGGCTGAACGCGCCGTGGGCGATCACCGCGGCCCCGCGCGGCGCCTACGCCGGATCGCTGCTCGTCGGCAACTTCGGCGACGGCACCGTCCACGCCTACCGCAACAGCCGTCACCTCGGCGCGCTGCGCACCGCCGACGGCAAGCCGATCCAGCTGCCCGGCCTCTGGGACCTGGAGGTCGGCACCGCGGCCAACGGCGGCGAGAACGCCCTGTGGTTCTCCGCCGGCATCGACGGCGGCCGGCACGGCCTGCTCGGCGTCATCCGGCCCGCGGGCTCCGGCGGCTCGACGGCCACCACGCCGACCTCGACGGCGACCCCGGCGCCCACCTCCACGTCCTCCCAGCACTCGAACCACTCGTACGGAGGTTACTGACCGGCCGCTGACGTTTCCGGCACGGTCGGCGCGGCCGTGCCGGAAACACCTCCGGGCCTTCCCCGCCCCTGCCCTGACGACCGGCCGCACCGCTTCCGCAAGTGATTCCCGCCGCCCCCGATGATTCGCGCCGCCCCCGATGAGTGACGCCGCCCCCGCTAAGTCCCGCCGCCCCCTGGCCATGTCGGTGGGCGGCACTACCATCTCCCCGACGGGTCCGTACGGAGACGGTAGGGCATGACAGATCATCGGCTGCCACGCGAGCTGGGCCGGCTGTTCGCCGACGCCGGCAGGGGCCGCACGCTGCGGGTCGCTCTGCCGCCGGGTGACCTCGTCTGGCCCGACCCGGGCTACACCGGGCAGGGGGAGGCGGCCAGACCGGCGTTCTGGATGAGCGACGAGCCCGTGTCCGGCCGCGAGTGGGCCCGCCTACGCGACGAGCACGCCGCGAGCGGGCTGTGGCCGGTGCTGCTGGACGAGTCCGCCCAGCCCTGGTCGATCGGGCAGGTCGTGCCGGACGAGCCGGCGATGATCGACCACTTCACGGCCGAGGGGTTCATGCACGAGGTGTGGCAGGAATGGGTGGCGCAGATGCCGCCCGACGCCCTCACCGAGCTCGACCCCTACGGCGCGCTCTGCCCCGGCCCGGCCGCGCCCGGCGTGCCGAAGGCCGATCCGGGCGAGGTGGCCGACTGGTACGCCGACCAGCTCGCGCCGCGCGGGATGCCGCTGGGCCTGGTCGCCGCCCGGCGCGGCGCCGACGCGCTGGCCGTGATGGGCTGGCAGGGGGCGCTGCACCACAACGAGTGGATGGTGCCGCTCGCGGCGGTGGTCCGCAGCTGGGAGGAGCGGTTCGGGGCGCGGGTGGTGTGCGTGGGGTTCAACACGCTGGAGCTGAGCGTCGCGGCGCCTCCGGTGGACGCCGAGCACGCGCTGCACGTGGCGGCCGAGCACTGGGCGTTCTGTCCCGACAACGTGGTGCAGGGGCCGGGCGACCTGCACGGCTACGCCGAGCAGATCATCGGCAGGCACGCCTGGTCGTTCTGGTGGGACTGACCGCCCCGCGGACGGGTCACAGGACGCGGGCCACGGCGCCGTAGTTGCCCGAGGCGCTGGGCAGGGCCGCGCACGCCTCGTCGCGGCCGTCGGGCCGCCACTCGGGCACCCACACCAGCCCCGGCTCGACCAGCTCCAGCCCCTCCAGCAGCGCCGCCACCTCCGCGCGGGTGCGGACGACGTGCCCCGGCAGCGTCATGGCGAGCAGCTCGCCGACGGCGGGCAGCAGCTCCTCGGGGATCGCGTCGAAGGTGGTCTGCAGCAGGGCCAGGTAGCTGCCCCGGGCGGCGGCGTGGCACAGGCACTTGATCGCGTGCCGGGCGTCGTCGTCGCCGGCTCCCGCGACCGAGACCAGCAGCACGCCCACGGGCCGGTCCCAGTCGATGAACGTCTTGACCACCCGGTCGCCGAGCAGGTCCTCCACCTGCCGCACGTCGCCCTCCACCACGCGCACCAGGTCCGTGACGGGCTCGATGGTGGCCTGGGCGTACGCCAGGACCATCGGGTCGTTCTCCACGTACAGGACCCGGGCGCCGGAGCGGCCCAGCGCCTCGCGGGCGAGATCGTGCAGCTGACGGCCGGGGGGTAATCCGCTGGGCACCCCGCTGCCGACGATCACGAACTGGTCGATCCCGCCGGCCGCCAGGTGGCGGACCACGCGGGCCAGGAAGGCGAGCACCGCGCGGGCGGCGGCGGTGGTCACGGGGGCGGCCTCGTCGTAGCGGCGCACGGCGTCGCGGTCGGCCACGAAGTTGTTCTTTCCTCCGGCGGCGGCGTCGAGCATCCGGGTGACACGCGCCTGGGCCGTGTCGAGCCTGGCCAGATTACGGATGGCACGTTGACGCATTTGACGTATCGCCCCTTTCCCCTCACCTTGCCGTACGGGAAAGTTCCGCGGCCTTCGACCCCACTCGGAGGACCAAGTTGAAAATGCTCCAAATGTCCCAACAATACAACCTATTGGAGCGAAATAATCGGGAAATATACGTTTCCCGGGTAATTATCGATCATCCTCGGGCGATGCGGTCACGGTGGGTGTTCAGCAGGTCGAACGTCTCCTCGCGGGTGGTCGTGGTGACCGAGAGTTTGGCGAACGCCTGGTGGTAGGCCTCGACGGCCCCCGGCTCGATGATCAGCTCGTCGCGTTCGACGGTGTGCGCGCAGGCGATGTCGGGCTCGAACGCCTCGGCGTAACGCCAGAGCGTGAACGGCCCCGTGCGGGGCAGATAGGCCGGGTCGTTCAGAGGCACCAGGTGCAGGGAGACACCGGGACGCTTGGCGAGGTCGATGAGGGAGTCGAGCTGGGCCAGGTGGACGGGCGGCTCGGCGATGGAGCGCAGCAGCACGCCCTCGTCCATGATCGCCCACACGACAGGCCCGTGCCCGGCCCCCTGCCCGGCCCCGTGGCCGGCGAAGACCATCTCCTGGCGGGCCAGGACCAGCCGCACCGCCGCCTCGACGGAGGTCTGCCCGAGCGTGGCCGGCCCGGCCGCGCCGATCGCGGCGCGGGCGTACGCCTCGGTCTGGAGCAGCGGCGGGACCGTCCGCGGGTCGTACACGCGGATCACCGAGGCCCGCTGCTCCAGGGCGAAGGCGGTGGCGAGCCAGACGGGCACCGCGCTCGTGTCCCACCAGGCGGGCTCGCGCTCGCCGCGGGCCAGGGACAGCACGTGCTCGCGCGCCGGCAGCGCGGTCACCCCGTACAGGTCGAGCAGCCGCTCCACCATGGCCGGAGCGGGGGCCGCGCGGCCGGTCTCCGCGGCCTCGACGCGGATCGCGCCGCGGCCCAGCGCGCTCTCGACCTGCTCGGCCGTCAGCCCGGCCGCCTCGCGCAGGCCGCGCAGCCGCTCGCCGAGCGCCACGCGGACCGGCTCGGGCGGCGCCGTCCTGGC
>NZ_JBEXDT010000080.1:0-43555 GCF_040605905.1 Nonomuraea sp. NPDC005501
ACCTTCCTCATGCACCTCGGCGGCAAGATCGAGATGGTGTCGAAGGTGCCGCTGCGCAACCGCGCCTCCTCGACCAGCGCCTGCGCGGTCGCCAGCTCCTCGGCCAGCGCCGGGTCGGCGGCGGGCTCCTCGCTCCGCCGCTCCTCCAGGTCGTCGAGGGCGCGCCGCTCGCGCTCGGCCGCGTCGGCGACCGCCTTGGTCAGACGCCCGATCTCGTCCTCGGCGGCGCGTGACCTGCTGCGCGCGGAGTCGACCCGGCCGCGCAGCCGCGCCAGGCCCTCGCGCCGGTCGGCGGCGGCGCGGGCGGCCATCGCCAGCCGCCGCTCCTCGGCGGCCAGCTCGGACTCGGCCTCGGCGCGCCGCTCGGCCGCGGTGTCGAGCAGCTCCTGCGCCTCCTCCAGCTCGGCCCGCAGCACCAGCTCGCTCTCGCGCACCTCGGCCGCCTCGCGTTCGAGGTCCTCGGGGTCACGGCCGCGGCGCTCGATGGCGGCGGCGTCGAGGGCGTGCCGGTGGCGCTCGGCGGCGAGCTGCTCCAGCCCGGTGATGCGCTCGCGCAGCGACGACAGCCGGAACCAGGTCTGCTGCGCGGCGGTCAGCCGTGGCTGGGCCTCGGCCTCGGCCGTCTCCAGCGCGGCCTCCCGACGCTGTCCCTCGGCCAGCTCGGCCTCCACCTGGGCGCGCCGGGCGAGGACCGCCGCCTCGTCGGCCGCCTCCCGCTCCAGCGTGACCCGCAGGACGCACACGTCGTCGGCGAGCAGCCGCAGCCGCGCGTCGCGCCAGTCGGCCTGGATGACCGCGGCCTTGCGGGCGATCTCGGCCTGGCGGCCCAGCGGCTTGAGCTGGCGGCGCAGCTCGGTGGCGAGGTCCTGGACGCGCGTCAGGTTGGCCTGCATCGCGTCGAGCTTGCGCAGCGCCTTCTCCTTGCGCTTGCGGTGCTTCAGGACGCCCGCGGCCTCCTCGATGAACGCCCGGCGGTCCTCCGGCCCCGCGTGCAGCACGGCGTCGAGCTGGCCCTGCCCGACGATGACGTGCATCTCGCGGCCGATGCCGGAGTCGGACAGCAGCTCCTGGATGTCGAGCAGGCGGCAGGTGTCGCCGTTGATGGCGTACTCGCTCTGGCCGGACCTGAACATCAGCCGGCTGATCGTGACCTCGGTGTAGTCGATGGGCAGCGCGCCGTCGGCGTTGTCGATGGTCAGCGTGACCTCGGCCCGGCCCAGCGGCGGCCGTGACGAGGTGCCGGCGAAGATGACGTCCTCCATCTTGCCGCCGCGCAGCGACTTGGCGCTGTGCTCGCCCATGACCCAGGCCAGGGCGTCGACGACGTTGGACTTGCCGGAGCCGTTGGGACCGACCACGCAGGTGATGCCCGGCTCGAACCGCAGGGCGGTCGCCGAGGCGAAGGACTTGAAGCCGCGCAGGGTCAGGGTCTTCAAATGCAAGAACAGGCCCCCTTCTCCCTGAACGGACTTCGGGAAAGCCTACTGGTCCGAGCGCCTCGTCGCTGGCCACAACGGTGGCGTCGGCGGCCGGACGCGGAAAGGGGGCGCAAAGACATCCCGAACGAGGGCAAATAACAAGGGACGCCTCGCCGAGACGTCCCTCAATCTTGCGTTCCGATCACTCTCAGGTGAGTGCCGGCTCGCGCTCCTGCATGCGGCTGAGCGCCTCATCGCGGGTTTGCGCCGCAAGAGCGTCATTCTGAGCCTGAAGCCGGATGAGTTCTGCCTCCAGGTCACGGATCCGCTGCTGCAAGCGCCGCATCTCCGAGACCATCCGAGGGTCAGGACCACCGACGTGGCCGAGTAGAGCCTTCGCCATGGTAAAGGGTCCTCCACGCTGAGTGACCAGACTGGTTCGCGCACTTCTTATTCCGCGGGAGGGGTGCGCGTGGTACTTAACAAGAGTCGCACCGGCAGTGTGGGCGGTCAAGTCGAACGAACCGCCACACCCCTCGTGGGGCACTCCCGGCATATAACTATACCCCATTTGGCCCGTTTCGCGAAAGCGGCTACCGCTCCCGGAAACCACCCAAACCACCTCGGACTTCGCTCCACCTCTCCACTACTCCATCGACCCTGCCCGGCGTGTCGCAACCCCTGAGCAGCTCCAGCAGCTTGACGCACGCCTCATGCGGCCCCTCGGCGACCACCTCCACCCGGCCGTCGTCCGTGTTGCGCGCCCAGCCCTCCAGGCCCAGCTCCAGCGCCCGCGCCCGGGTCCACCAGCGGAACCCCACGCCCTGCACGCGCCCCCTGACCCAGGCGGTCAGCCGTACGTCCTCCATGCCCCACCCCTTCCGGTCATCCCCGGCCACCCGTTCCGGCCATCCCCGCCGCCCCTTTGCGGGCATGCCTCCGGGCCTCCGCGGCCGTTTCACGCCACCCTGCGGGCCGCCTCCGGGCCCGCCACGCCCGCGGCCGTCTCACCGAACGCGCGCACCGCGGCCGTCGCGCCGGCTCTCGGCCACACCAGCCCGAGCACCGACGCGGGCAGGCCCGTCACCGGCACGAACACCACGTCACCACGCTCGTGGTAGGCCGCCGTCGGCGTGCAGAACAGCATCCCGCCGCGCCCGAGCGCGACCAGCGTGATGCCCTCCTGGCTGGTGGCGACCGTACCCCCTCGGGGGATGGGCCGGCCCGCCGGGGTGCCCGCCGGCGCGAGCAGCTGGCGCCAGGCGCGCGGCGCCGGTCCCCCCGGCTCGATCAGCGGCAGGTCCGCCAGCTCCTCCGCGTCGACGGCGTCCCGGCCCGCGAGCGGATGGCCGGCGGGCAGGCCGAGGCGGACGGGCACCCGGTTGAGACCCGGGCCCGTCTCCAGGTCCGGCTCGTCCACCGGCAGCAGCGTGAACGTCACGTCCACCAGGCCCGCCCGCAGCTTGCCGAACGGGTCGGACAGCGGCACCTCCACCAGCCGCACCTCGCACGACGGGTACAGCGCCTCGAAGGCCCGCACGGCCTCGGTCACCAGCTCCGTCGGCGTGCCGAGGAAGCCGACGCGCAGCACTCCCGTCACCTGGCGGGCCGCCGCCCGGGCCCGCTCCACCGCCTCGCGCAGCCCGTCGTACGCCGGGCGCAGGTCCGCCAGGAAGCGCTCGCCGAGCGGCGTCAGCCGCACCCGCCTGCTGGTCCGGTCGAACAGCCGGGCGCCGATCCGCGTCTCCAGCGACCGCACGAGCTGGCTCACCCGCCCCGGCGACAGGTACAGCCGGTCGGCGGCCCGCGCGAAGTGAAGCTCCTCGCTGAGGACGACGAAGCACTCCAGCTCCCTGAACTCCATGTCACCCCTTAGTCCAGCTAAACCAAGCCTGAGCGTCCCGTCATTGTTCCCCCGGCGCCACCACCGAAAGGTGGAGGCCATGACCATCACACCTGAGACCACGACCGTGGCGCACCGGCTCGCCGTGCCCACGGTCGCGGCCGGCACGTTCGCCATCGTCACCAGTGAGATGCTGCCCGTCGGCCTGCTGACCCCGATCGGCGCCGAGCTGGGCGTGTCCGACGGCACGGCGGGGCTCATGATGACCGCTCCGGGCCTGGTGGCGGCCGTGTCCGCGCCGCTGATGACGCTGGCCGCGCGGCGCCTGGACCGCCGGACGGTGCTGTGCGCGCTGATGGCCCTGCTCGCGGCCGCCAACCTGGTGGCCGCCCTGGCGCCGGCCTACCCGGTCATGCTGGCGGCGCGGGTCCTGACCGGGGTGAGCATCGGCGGGTTCTGGACGTACGCGATGGGACTGCCGGTACTGCTGGTGCCGGAGCCGCGGATCGGCCGGGCGGCGGCGACGATCGCCTCGGGGATCGCGGTGGCCTCCGTGCTGGGTGTGCCCGCCGGGACGCTGGCCGCCTCCGCCGCCGGGTGGCGGGTGGCGTTCGGAGCCGTCGCCCTGCTCGCCGCCGTCCTGTGCGTGGTGCTGGCCAGGCTGCTGCCGCCGCTGCCCGCCGAGCGGGCCGCGCGCCCGTCCGACCTGTGGGCGGTGTGGCGGACCGGGCCGTCCAGGATCGTGCTGATCGTGACCGCTCTCGTGGTGACCGGCCACTTCGCGGCCTACACCTACGTCCGGCCGTTCCTGGAGCAGGCCTCGCGAGACGGTGCGGGCGCGAGTGCCGCCGCCGTCGGCGCCGTCCTGCTCGGGTACGGCGTCGCGGGCGTGGCGGGCAACTTCGCCGCCGGCGCGCGGGCGGCCCGGCACCCCAGGGGCACGCTGGTGACGCTCGCCCTGCTCATCGGGGGCGCCACCGCGCTCCTCGCCGCCGCGCCGGGCTCGATCGGTCCGGTGGCGGCCCTGCTCCTGCTGTGGGGCGTCGCCTACGGGGGCGTGTCGGTGACGGTGCAGATCTGGATCGTCAGGGCCGGCGGCGGGGAGGCGGGCACCGCCATGCTGACCGCCGTCTTCAACGCGGCCATCTCGCTCGGCGCGCTCACCGGCGGCCGGGTGGTGGACGGGATGTCGGTCCCCGCCGTCATGTGGCTCGGCGCGGGGCTGTCACTGGCCGCCGCGGCCGTCGCTGGCACGTGGGGCAGGAGAAGGACGAGCGGTTCATGAACGCGTCACGGACGATGGGGCTGCCGCAGCGGGAGCAGGGCCGGTCACGCCGGCCGTACGCCTCCAGGGAGCGTTCGAAGTAACCGCTCTCGCCGTTGACGTTGACGTACAGGCTGTCGAACGACGTGCCGCCCTGGCGCAGCGCGGCCGTCATCACCTCGCGGACCGCGGCGAGCAGCTCGGCGATCTTCGGCCGGGTGAGCGTCCGGGTGGGGTGCGCCCAGTGCAGCCGGGCCAGCCACAGGGCCTCGTCGGCGTAGATGTTGCCGACGCCGCTGATCAGCGTCTGGTCGAGCAGCGCCCGCTTGATCTCGGTGTCCTTGCGGCGCAGGGCGGCGGCGAACCGGTCGTCGTCGAACGCCTCCTCGAACGGGTCCGGCGCGATGTGCGAGATCGGCGCGGGCACGCCGCCCTCCAGCGGCGTCAGCATGACGTGGCCGAACGTGCGCTGGTCGACGAAGCGCAGCTCGGGGCCGCCGTCCTGGAAGGCGAGCCGTACGCGCAGGTGCTTCTCCGGCGGCGAGTCCGGCTCCACGACGAGGAGCTGGCCGCTCATGCCCAGATGGGCCAGCAGCGCCTCCTCCGCGCCCGACAGCGGGAGCCACAGGTACTTGCCGCGCCGCTCGGCGGAGAGCACGACACGGCCCTTCAGCCGCGCGGCGAACTCCTCCGCGCCCGGCACGTGCCGGCGCACCGCCCGCGGGTGCAGCACCTCCGCCCAGGCGATCTCCCGCCCGGCCACCCACTGCGCGAGGCCGCGCCGGACGACCTCGACCTCCGGCAGCTCAGGCAACCTAGCCCGCCGGCTGGCTCTCGCGCTGCTCGCGGCGGGCCCGGATGCGGGTCCACGCCGCCTCGGCCGCCTGCTGCTCGGCCTCCTTCTTGCTGCGCCCGTTGCCCGCGCCGTAGGACTCGCCGCCGACGCGCACCTCCGCGGTGAAGGACTTGGCGTGGTCGGGGCCGCTCTCCTCGACGTGGTACTCGGGGACGCCGAGCGCCTCGGAGGCGGTGAGCTCCTGCAGGGAGGTCTTCCAGTCGAGCCCGGCGCCGAGCGAGGCCGAGCGCACGATCAGCGGGTCGAACAGCACGTGCACCACCCGGAACGCCTCGTCGAGCCCCTTGTCCACGTAGACGGCGCCGATCAGCGCCTCCAGGGTGTCGGCCAGGATCGAGGACTTGTCGCGGCCTCCGGTGCCCTCCTCGCCCCTGCCGAGCCGCAGGAACCGGCCGAGACCGAGCCCACGGGCCACGTCGGCGAGGGCGCGCATGTTGACCACCGCGGCCCGCAGCTTGGCGAGCTGCCCCTCGGGCAGGTCGGGGTGGTTGCGGTAGAGGGTGTCGGTGACCACCAGGCCCAGCACCGAGTCGCCGAGGAACTCCAGGCGCTCGTTGGTGGGCAGGCCGCCGTTCTCGTACGCGTAGGAGCGGTGCGTCAACGCCCGCTCCAGGATGTCGGAGTCGATGCTGATCGACAGCACTCGCTCCAGCTCTGCTCTGGCGACCTCGACGGCCACCGGCTTGGGACCTGCGCCCACGGGTTTTCCTCCTCGGACACCTTCACATGCCGCGACGGCCGCGGAGGATGCCCGAAAACGTGGTGGGCGTCGGGGGTACAGAGCCCCGGCGTCCACCACGACCGCGGGCGAGCCGCCGCCGTGCGCAACTGAGACGTTCACGCCGACCGGGGCACAATGGCACCCGGTCGGCATCACGTCAACTGCGAGATCAGGCGGACGGCTCGATGACCTGACGACGGTTGTAGGTGCCGCAGGTGGGGCACGCGATGTGCGGCTGCTTGGGCGAACGGCACTGCGGGCAGCTCACCAGGGCGACAGCAGTCGTCTTCCACTGGGAGCGACGGGCGCGGGTGTTGCTCCGCGACATCTTTCGCTTCGGGACGGCCACGTCACTTCTCCTGATCGTTATCGTTCTCGGAAACCAGACCTTGCAACGACGCCCAGCGAGCGTCGATCTTCTCGTGCCGGTGATCGTCGCCGGCCTCGGCCAGCTTGATCCCGCACTCCGTGCAGAGTCCCGGGCAGTCGTCGCGGCAGACCGGGCTCAACGGCAGTGCGAGCACCACCGCGTCACGGAACGTCGGCTCGAGGTCGAGCAGCTCCCCGTCCATCAGCGAGTCGTCCTCCGAGGCGTCCTCGTCGGAGTAGAAGAACAGCTCCTGCAGATCGACCTCGAGGTCCGAGGACAACGGGTCGAGGCACCGCGCGCACTCCCCGCCCAGCGGGGCCTGCGCCGTGCCGGACACGAGCACGCCTTCCATCACTGCTTCAAGCCGGAGGTCCAGCTCGACTTCGGCGTCCTTGGGAACGCCGATCATGTCGACGCCGAGATTCGCCGGAGCCGGGAGGGACAGAGTCATCTGCCTCATCGTCCCCGGCCGCTTTCCCAGGTCGTGAGTGGAGATCACCCAAGGCGAGCGGGGGTCGAGGTGCTGAGTCATCCTGCTCTCGCTAGGCATGGCGGAACTGTCGCCGTCGTACAAGGCCGAAATGAAAGGATACCAGGTGGCGGTCAGCCCCTGAGCCGCTCGACGAGCAGCTTGTGCACCAGGTCGGGGACCAGGCCGGACACGTCCCCACCGTACCGCGCGATCTCCTTCACCCGGCTGGAAGACAGGAACGAGTACTCGGGATTGGTCGGCATGAACAGCGTCTCGACCCCGGACAGCCGGTAGTTGAGCTGGGCCATCTGGAGCTCGTAGTCGAAGTCGCTGACCACGCGGATGCCCTTGACGATGGCCGGGATGTCGTTCTGCTTGCAGAAGTCGACGAGGAGCCCGTGGAACTTGCGAACCGTGACGTTCGGGAACTCCTTGGTCACGGTCTGGAGGACCTCGATCCGCTCGTCGACCGTGAAGAGGCTGCTCTTCTCCACATTGATGAGCACGGCCACGGTGACCTCGTCGTACAGCCTGGCGGACCGGGCGATGATGTCGAGGTGACCGTTGGTGATGGGGTCGAAGGACCCCGGGCAGACAACGCGGCGCAAGACGCCTCCCTGGTCAGCGGGCAGGTCTACGGATTACCGGCGGCGCGACCGTACCAAACGGACGCTTCGCCATAACGGCGAACCCTCTCCTCAACGTAACCTTCCGGCCATACCAGGGCTTTTCCCCGGGTCTCCCTCTCGAACGCCACCACCGCGTCCTCCGCCAGCCACCCGTGGTCGCGCAGCAGCTCCAGCACCCGCGTGACCTCCTCGTCCGACACCGCGTACGGCGGATCGGCGAACACGATGTCGTACGGCTCGACCGGCCCGACCGGGTCGGTGTGAGTTTCCCCACCCCGGCCCTGCCCCGCGACGTCCCCGCCCGGCCGGCCCAGGAACCGCTCGACCTTGTCCGCCACCACCCGCGCCCCTGGCAGCCCCAGCTCCCGGACGTTCGTCCTGATGGCCCGGACGGCCCTGGGATCGGACTCGACGAGCAGCGCGTGCTCCGCGCCCCGCGACAGCGCCTCCAGCCCGACGGCCCCCGACCCGGCGTACAGGTCCATCACCCGGGACCCCCTCACCCCGCCCAGGGAGTCGAGCGTCAAGAGGATGCCTTCCCTGGCCCTGTCGCTGGTCGGTCTCGTGCCGCGCCCCGGCGGGACCGCCAGGCGTCGCCCGCCCGCGCTGCCCGCGATGATCCGAGTCATGGCAGCCATTCTCGCGCACGTCGGCGCAGGTCAAGAGTGGACAAGTGTCGGCCTCGAAGACGCAAGGGTGATTCCCATCGCCCCACCGGCCACGCATGATGGGTCTGCGGCCTTCGAGGTGACCCATCAGAAGGCCGACCGGCGTGGTCGTGAGCCCTTCCGCACGCCGGTTCCCTCGGCACCTGACCCGAGGGGTGGGCCCAGCCGGGGACGGCATTCGGGGGGAGGCCGTCCCCATGGCTGGGCCCAGCACCTGTTTCCGCCGCTCCCCCGCGGCGCCCCGGTTGTCCAGGTGGTTACGTCTTCTCCAGGTATTCGGCGCGTTCGTCGGCCAGCAGCCGGTCGATCTCCGCGCGCAGCGCCTCGTGCGCCGACAGCTCGGGATCGGCCGCCAGCAGCCGCGCCGCCTCGTCCCGGGCCGCCTCGATCACGTCCTCGTCGCGCAGGAGCTGGAGCAGCTTGAGCGACGACCGCTTGCCCGACTGGGCCGCGCCCAGCACGTCGCCCTCACGCCGCTGCTCCAGGTCCACCCGCGACAGCTCGAACCCGTCGAGCGTGGCGGCCACCGCGTCGAGCCGCGCCCGCGCGGGCGTGCCCTCCGGGAAGTCGGACACCAGCAGGCACAGCCCCGGCAGCCCGCCCCGGCCGACGCGGCCGCGGAGCTGGTGGAGCTGCGAGACCCCGAACCGGTCGGCGTCCATGATGATCATGACTGAGGAGTTGGGCACGTCGACGCCGACCTCGATCACCGTCGTCGCCACCAGCACGTCCAGCTCGCCCCGGCTGAACGCCCGCATGATCGCGTCCTTCTCCTCCGGCGGCAGCTTGCCGTGCAGGACGCCGAGCCGCAGGTCGTGGAACGGCCCCTCGGACAGCAGCTGGGCGACGTCCAGGACGGCCAGCGGCGGCCGGCGCTCCTCCCCCGACGCTTCCCCGCCGGACTCGCCCAGCCGAGCCTCCAGGTCGCCCTCGTCGCCCTCCAGGTCGCCGATGCGCGGGCAGACGATGTAGGCCTGCCGGCCCAGGGCGACCTCCTCGCGCACCCGCTCCCACGTGCGCTCCAGGAAGTGGGGCTTCTCGGCGGCCGGCACCACGTGGGTGGTGATGGGCGCGCGCCCGGACGGGAGCTGCGACAGCGTGGAGACCTCCAGGTCGCCGAAGACGGTCATGGCGACCGTGCGCGGGATCGGGGTCGCGGTCATGACGAGCACGTGCGGGCGCCCGCCGCCGGCCTTCTCGCGCAGCGCGTCGCGCTGCTCCACACCGAAGCGGTGCTGCTCGTCGACCACCACCAGACCGAGGTCGGCGAACTGGACGTGCTCCTGCAACAGGGCGTGCGTGCCCACGACGACGCCGGCCGTGCCCGAGGCCGCGTCGAGCAGCGCGGCGCGGCGGGCGGCGGCGCCCATGGAGCCCGTCAGGAGGGTGACGGCCGTGCCGCCGAACATGCCGCCCTGCGCGAGGTCGCCCAGCATGGCGGTGATCGAGCGGTGATGCTGCTGGGCGAGCACCTCGGTGGGCGCCAGCAGCGCGGCCTGGCCGCCCGCGTCGACCACCTGGAGCATCGCCCGCAGGGCGACCACGGTCTTGCCCGCGCCGACCTCGCCCTGCAGCAGCCGGTGCATCGGGTGCTCGCGGGCCAGGTCGGCGGCGATCTCCTCGCCGACCTGGGACTGGCCCTCGGTCAGCTCGAACGGCAGCCGCGCGTCGAAGTCGGCCAGGATGCCGTCGCCGCGGCGCGGGCGGGCCTTGGCGGGCCAGGCGGTCGCCGCCTGCCGGCGCTGGAGCAGCACGGCCTGGAGCACGAACGCCTCGTCGAACTTGAGCCGGTCGCGGGCCCGCTGCACGTCGCCGAAGTCCTTCGGCCGGTGCACCGCCTCCAGCGCCTCGGCCAGGTCGCGCAGGCCGTGGCGGGCGCGCAGGTCGCCGGGCAGCGGGTCGGCCAGCGGCCCCAGCGTGTCGAGCACGACGCCCACGGCCCGCCTGATCACCCACGGCGTCAGGTCCTTGCCGGCCGGGTAGATCGGCACCGGCGCGGCCGAGAACTCCTCGGCGCCGGCCTCGTTCTCCTCGAACAGCTCGAACTCGGGGTGCGAGAGCTGCCAGCGCGGGTGTGTCCGGGAGCCGAAGAGGCCGACCTTCCCGGCGAACATGCCGCGCCGTCCCGGCTTGAGCCGCGATTCGGCCACGTGGGAGCCCTTGCCGAAGAACGACAGGTAGATCTTGTTACGGGCGGCGTCGACGACCTCGACCTCCAGCCAGGTGCCGCCGCGGTTGCGCATGGGCTTGCGCATGAGCCGGCTCACCTCGCCGACCACGGTGACGTGCTCGTCGACCTCCAGCGCGTCGAGCGCGGTCAGCTCGCCGCGCTCGGCGTAGCGGCGGGGGTAGTGGCGCAGCAGGTCGCCGACCGTCTCCAGGCCGAGCACGCTGTGCAGCAGCTTGGCGGTCTTCGGGTCGAGCGCCTTGGTCAGCGGCTCGTCGAAACGGCTCACGGCACTATGTTCTACCGCCTGCGACCGACAGGAACGCATGTCGCGCCCCCCGAATCGCCGCGCCGCCACGCCCGCTCACCGGCGCCACCCGCTCACTCCACGCCGATGAGGAGCGGGTAGCCGCCCTGCTCCCCCGCGTACACCACCAGGTCCACGTCCGGCCGGGTGGCCCGCAGGTGCTCCCCCACCGCGCCCGCGAGGTCCTCGGGCGCGTCCGCGCCCGTGACCAGCGTGACCATCTCGCCGCCGCCCGCCACCATCCGGTCCACGACGGCGACGGCCACCTCCCCCAGCTCACGGCCGATCACCGCCACGTCGTCGTCGATCAGCCCGAGCACGTCACCGGGCCGGCACACGCCCGCGCTGGTGACCGCCTCCCTGCGGGCCGTCACCAGGTGACCGTGACGCGTGTGCCCCGCGGCGCCGGTCATCGCCACCACGTCGTCGTCGAAGCGGCGCAGCGGGTCGTGGACGGCCAGCGCCGCCAGCCCCTGCACCGTCGCCCGGGTCGGCAGCACGCTGACCACGACGCCGTCCTCCCGGGCGATCTCCGCCGCCGCGGCGGCGACCGCCTGGGCACCCTCGTCGTTCGGCAGCACGGCGACCTCGCCGCCCGCCTGCCTGATCGCGGCCAGCATGACCGGCAGCGACGGCCGCGTGCCCGGCTCCCGCCGCACGACCACCGCGCCGCACTCCTCGAACAGCGCCGCGATGCCGTCGCCGGCGGCGACGGCCACCACGCCCCTGCCCGCGTCGCCGCGGTGGGTCCGCTCGGCGAGGTACGTGATCCTGATCCGGTACGGCCGCCCCACCCGCAGCGCCGCCTCCACCGCGGGTCCGGCCTCGTCCACGTGGACGTGGACGTTCCACAGCCCGTCGCCGCCCACGACCACCAGCGAGTCGCCCATCGCGTCGAGCTCCTCGCGCAGCGTGGCCACCGCGGCGTCGTCGGCGTCCAGCAGGTACATCACCTCGTAGCCCGCGCCCACCTCGGTCATCGGCGACACGCGCGCCGTCGGCGCGGGCACCTCGTACCGCTCGCCGTACCGATCGCCGGAGGAGCCCGTCACCACGGCCGCCAGCGACTCCAGGATGATCGCCAGCCCGGCGCCGCCCGCGTCCACGACGCCGCTGCGCGCCAGCACGTCGAGCTGCCCGGGGGTGCGGCGAAGCGCGGCGCGGGCCTCCCGCGCGGCCCGCCGCGCGATCTCGGCCAGGTCGCCGTCGGCCTCCCGCACGGCTCCCGCCACCGCGCCCAGCACGCTCAGGACCGTGCCCTCGACGGGCCGGGCGACCGCCTCCCTGGCCAGCGACGACGCCCTGACCAGGCCGGCCCTCAGGTCGGAGCCGTCCTTCAGCTCCTCGGCCAGCCCGCGCAGGGCCTGACTGACGATGACGCCGGAGTTGCCGCGCGCGCCCACCAGGGCGCCGTACGCGAGCGTCTGCCACACCACCGCGCGGTCCACGTCGTCGGGCAGCGCCTCGACGGCCTCGGCGGCGGCCAGCATGGTCAGGTGGAGGTTCGTGCCGGTGTCGCCGTCGGCGACGGGGAACACGTTGAGCGCGTCGATCTCCGCCCGTGACCTGCCCAGCGCGTCCGCGGCCAGGCGGGCCCAGCGGCGTACCCGGGGCGGGTCGAGAACCTCCATGCGGTGCTACGACCTCCCGAGTGCGCTACCGTTGAACGAGGAGGATATCGCCGCATCTGTCCCAGTCCAGTGCTCCAGTTCGCACCTGGTGGCGTGGATCGGATATCCTCGTCTGGCTGGCCGGTTGTCCCGGCATGCCCTCCGCCCGACGACCATCAGCGGACAGGGCTACATCGACTGTTTTAAGGAGCGATACCGTGGCTTCCGTCTGCGATGTCTGCCGCAAGGGCCCGATCTTCGGCAACAACGTTTCCCACTCCCACCGCCGCACCCGTCGCCGCTGGAACCCCAACATCCAGACGGTTCGCGCGGTCGTCGGCGGCACGCCGAAGAAGCTGAACGTGTGCACCTCGTGCATCAAGGCGGGCAAGGTCACCCGCTAGTACCGATCTTCGCGAAAGCCCGCCGCTCCCGGCCGAGCGGCGGGCTTTCGTCATGCCCGACGAGCGACGGGCGATCAGCGCCACCGCCAGGCGTGGTCCACCGGGCCGATGCCGTCGCCGAGCGGGAAACCCAGCCGGATCGCCCCCGTGACGTACTCCTTGGCCTTGCCCACCGCCCCCGGCACGTCCTCGCCCATCGCGAGGTGGGAGGCGATCGCCGAGGCGAGCGTGCAGCCCGTGCCGTGGGTGTGGCGGTTGTCGAGCCGCTCGGCCGTGAAGCGGTACTCGCGGGCGCCGTCGGTCAGCAGGTCCACCGGCTCGCCGGGCAGGTGCCCGCCCTTGATGAGCGCCCAGGCGGGGCCCAGCTCCAGCACCGCGTCGGCGGCCCGCCGCATGCCGTCCTCGTCCTCGACCTTGACCGAGGTGAGCTGCTCGACCTCCCACAGGTTCGGCGTGACGACGGTGGCGACGGGCAGCAGCCGCGTGCGCATCGTCTCGACGGCCTCGGGCGCGAGCAGGGAGTCGCCGTGCTTGGACACGCCCACGGGATCGACCACGACCGGCGCCTCGTACGCGCCGAGCGTCACGGCCACGACCTCGACCAGCTCGGGTGAGGCGAGCATGCCGGTCTTGACCGCCTGCGCACCGATGTCGCCCAGCACGGAGTCGAGCTGGGCGCGCACGGCCTCGGCGGGCAGCTCCCAGTAGCCCTGGACGCCGACGGAGTTCTGGGCCGTCACGGCGGCGATCACGCTCATGCCGTGGACACCCAGGGCCAGCATGGTCTTGAGATCGGCCTGGATGCCCGCACCGCCGCCGGAGTCGGATCCGGCGACGGTCAATACACGCGGAGGGGTCGTAACGGTCATGCCCCCATCCAACCATTCCACCGTCCGCGCCCTCCGCAGCCGGCGGGGCGCCGTGGGAGGGGCGACGGCAGGAGGCGGGCGACCCTTGCGCCGCCCGCCCTGGGGACGTCAGTCGACGGCGCAGTCCCCGCCCACGAGGCCGCAGTTCCGCGGCTCGGTGGCACGGCCCGTGGCGGTGAAGGTGATCTCGGTCGAGTCGCCCTCGTCCAGCGAGGCCGGCAGGTCGATGATCAGCAGATCGCCGTCCTGCGTCCACTCCGCGCCCGTCATGTTCAGCACGCGCCCCTTCACCGGCACCGACACCGTGAGGGACTTGAGCGCCTGCGGCGAGGCGTTGGCCACGTCCAGGTGGGCCGTGTAGCCGGCCAGCCGCTGGCTGACCACGCTGAAGCCGAGGCTGACCGAGCCGCCGCCCATGGGCGCCGCCGTCTCGGTGGCCGGCGCCGTCGGCGCCGGGTTGCCCGAGGTGTTGTCCGCGGGGTCCGTGACCGTGATCGTGGCGACCTCCTCCGGCACGGTCGTCTCGGTCGCCTGGAAGCTCGTCGGCAGCGGCTCCTCGGTGGCCCTGGCCGGCTTCCTGGTCTTGGTGGGCTTCGGCTGAGGCGAGGCGGTCCGGCGCGGGACGCGGGTGCCGGTCGTGGCCTGCGGGCCGGGAGTCCCGGCGGGCTGCGCCGTCTTGCCCGTGGGCTCCTCCGTCGGCTCCTCGGTCTCGCCCTCCGCCGGCTCGGTGTCCTCCTCGACGGGCTGGGAGCCCTGCGGACCGGGCTGGTTGGTCGCCTGTACGGCGACGCAGCCGTCGCCGGGGCAGCCGGACGGCTGCGACCCTCCGCTCATCAGCTTCACGCCCGCCACGGTGCCGCCCAGCACGACGGCCACGGCCGCCACGGAGAGCAGCGCGAGGCGGCCCCGGCCCTTGGCCGGGGGCTCGGCGAACGGGTCGGCGTCGCCGGACGGGGACTTGCGGCGCCCGCGGCGGCGCGGCTCGGGCTCACCGTCCCGCCCGCCGTCACGCTCCCCGTCGCGGTCCCTGCCGCGCTCGGCATCGCGTTCTCCCGCGGGCTCGTCGTCGCCGGACCAGCCGGAGCCGAGGAACCCGTTGTCGGGCCGCTCCGACCACTCAGGGCCCTGCAGGTCCATCATGGTCGGGCTGCCGTACACCTTGACGTCGCCGGGCGCGGGCGGGCCGCCCGCCGGAGGCTGGAGCGCCTGCGTCTGCCCGGACGCGTCCCGGTCCTGCCCGAACACCTGCGTGGCGTCGGCCCCGGACGGTCGCCGGCCCGCGGCTCCGAACGGGTCCGCGGCTCCGAACGGGTCCGCGGGCCCGAACCCGTGCGGCGCCCCAGGCGCGGTCGCGTGCGGGTCGGCGGGCCCGAACGCCTGCGGGCCCGGAGGAGCGTCGCCGCCGAACACGTTGGGGCTCGACGGGCGATCGCCGCCGAACGCCTGCGGGCCCGAAGGAGCGTCGCCGCCGAACACGTTGGGGCTCGACGGGCGATCGCCGCCGAACCCATGCGGGCCCGAAGGAGCGTCACCTCCGAACACGTTGGGGCTCGACGGGCGATCGCCGCCGAAGTCCTGCGGCATGCCGAAGGTCTGTGTGCTGTCTCCGACCTCGCCGCGTGCGGGCGCGTCCCAGACCCCGGGCTCGTCCCAGTTCGGAGGCCGTACGAAGGCACCCGTCGTCTCGAACGGCTGCTCCGCGGCCGGTCCCGGGCCGGCCGCGCCCCGCGAGGGCGGCTGCAGGGCTCCGGTGGTCTCGAACGGATCGTTCTCCGGGCGGCGGACGGCGGGGCCGGGCTCCTGCTTGGGCATCGGCGCCCACTGACCCGTCACCCCCACCTGGTCCGGCGGCTCCGGCCAGCCTGGCGGCTCGGCCTGCTGGTCGTCGGAGTCCCAGAAGGAGCTCCTGGCGGTCGGATCCGGCGCGGCGGCCCACTGCGCGGCGCGGTCGGTCAGTCCGAAGTCCTCGTCCTGAGAGTCGTCGGACCTGCCGTTCCCCCGTTCGCTCGCGTCGTCGGATCCACCTGTGCCGTGGCGGCCCATGGCTGCCCTTTCTTGCCGGTTACAGTGGCCGCCAATCTTCATAACACCTTCGCTACGACTTTGTCCCAGCATTCCCGTGAGTCACATCTCATATTGGGGAAATATCCTGCAAAACGGGACATCATGTCACTGAAAGTGATCCCAACCACCCTGTCCGACGGCACGTCCCCGTACGGTCACGCCTTCGCCGGCCACGACGGCCCCCACGACAAGCCACGCCGACCCGAGCCGTGCCCCGGCCGGGAACACGGCCGCGAGCGCGTGGTCCTCACCGCCCGTGAGCACCCAGTCGAGAGGATCGGCCCCGAGCTCCTCGGCGGCGGCGGCCACCGGCTTCCCCACCACGAGGGCGTCCGGGTCCACCTCCACCCGCACCCCGCCGGCCCGGGCGATGTGCCCGAGGTCCTGCAGCAGCCCGTCGCTCACGTCCAGCATCGCGGTGGCGCCCAGCCGCGCCGCCTCCGGCCCCTGCTCGTACGGCGGGCACGGCCGCCGGTGCGCCTCCACCGCCTCGAACAGCGCCCCCGCCCCCCGCGGGACGTCACGACCGGCCTCCAGGAGAGCGAGACCCGCCGCGGCGTGGCCGAGCCGTCCCGCCACGGCCACCACCTGTCCGGGACGCGCCCCGGACCTGGTCACCGGGGCCCGTCCGCCCAGGTCGCCGAGCGCGGTCACCCCGAGCACCACCAGGTCGCTGCGGGCGATGTCGCCCCCGACCACGCTCGCCCCCACGACCGCGCACTCGTCGCGGAACCCGTCGGTCAGCGCGTCGAGCCAGCTGACCGGCAGATCCGCCGGCATGCCCAGCCCGACCACGAGAGACGTCGGAACCGCGCCCATGGCGGCCACGTCGGCGAGGTTCTGGGCCGCCGCCTTCCGGCCCACGTCATAGCCGCTGGACCAATCGCGCCGGAAGTGCCTACCCTCAATCAAGAGGTCCGTTGACACCACGACGCGCCCGTCCGGCGCACCGACCATCGCGGCATCATCGCCCGGTCCGAGTAGAACAGTGGCTCCTTGCGGTAGACGTCCGGAAATACGCCTTACCGCTCCGAATTCGCCGAGATCTCCGACTCTGATGACACACCTCCTGACCCACACAGGGTACGGTGGCCCTTCGGCGTGATCCAATCGCCCGGGAGGACGTAATGGTGCAGGCCTACATCCTTATTCAGACCGAAGTCGGCAAGGCGGCGAGCGTGGCCGGCGAGATCTCCGGCATCCCCGGAGTCACGCAGGCCGAGGACGTGACGGGACCGTACGATGTGATCGTGCGGGCGGAGGCCCGCAACGTCGATGAGCTGGGCAAACTCGTCGTGGCCCAGATCCAGGGCGTCGAGGGGATCACACGGACCCTGACATGCCCGATCGTGCACATCTGAGGTAGATCTTTCCGGGAGAACTCGCCGTCCATGCGTGCCGCCGCCATAGCGCCGCTGCTGCTCGCGCTCGCCGCGTGCGGAGCCGTGCAGGTCGAGCCGCCCACCCCGCAGGGCGAGGCGGCCTCGGCCTGCCAACGGTTGTCCGGGGTGCTGCCCCGCACGCTGGACGGCGCCGCACGCGGCACGTCCGTCCCCGAGTCGCCGTACGTGGCCGTCTGGGGTGAAGGGGAGATCGCGCTGCGCTGCGGCGTGCCGCGACCGGCCCGGATGGCGCCGACCGACCAGCTCCAGGAGATCGACGGGGTCGGCTGGTTCGCCGACCCCGACAAGCCCACCCTCTACACGGCCGTCGCGGCCCCGCTGTACGTGGAGGTGACGATCGCCGGGACGCACGTGGCGCCCCAGGTGCTCGCCGACCTCTCGGACCCGATCGGCCAGGTCACGCCGAAGCCCTGAGCGGGTCAGCGCAATCCGGCCGGACGGGCCAGGGCGAGCTGGACGAGCCGGTCCACCAGCTCCGGATAGCTCATCCCGGAGGCGGCCCACAGCTGCGGCGCCACCGACAGCGACGTGAACCCCGGCATCGTGTTGATCTCGTTGAAGACGATCCGGCCCTCGGGCGTGTAGAAGAAGTCCACCCGCGCGAGCCCCTCGCACTCCAGCGCCTCGAACGCCCGCACGGCCATCGCCCGCAGCTCCTCCGCCACCTCGCCCGGCAGGTCGGCGGGCACGGTCAGCGACATCTGGTCGGGGTAGTACTTGGCCTCGAAGTCGAAGAACTCCTGGCCGCCCTCGACCCTCACCTCGCCGGGCAGCGACGCCCGCGACGGCTCGTCGCCGAGCGACTGGAGCACCGCGCACTCGATCTCGCGCCCCTCGACCGCCGCCTCGACCAGCACCTTGGGGTCGTGCCGCCGGGCCGTCTCCACCGCCTCGGCCAGCGTCGCCCGGTCGTGCGCCTTGGAGATGCCCTGCGACGAGCCGGCCCGCGCCGGCTTGACGAACACCGGCCAGCCGAGCAGCTCCTCGGCCTCCTTCAGCACCCGCTCCCGGTCGAGCCGCCAGTCGCGGTCGCGCACCACCACGTACCGCCCGACCGGCAGCCCGGCCGCGGCCATGACGGTCTTCATGTACGCCTTGTCCATGCCGACGGCGCTGGCCAGGACCCCGGAGCCGACGTACCGCACGCCGGCCATCTCCAGCAGCCCCTGGATCGTGCCGTCCTCGGCGAACGGCCCGTGCATCACCGGGAACACCACGTCCACCGTGCCCAGCTCGACCGGGATGCTGCCCGGGTCGTAGGCCACGAGCGAGCCCTGCCCGGGCGGCACGGCGAGCGCGGCGCCGGAGGTGTCGACGCTGGGCAGCTCTCCCTCCTCGATGGCGAACCGCTGGCCGGCCGCGGCGAGCACCCACCTGCCGTCCTGGGCGATCCCCACCGGGATCACCTCGTACTTGTCCTTGTCGATCGCCTCCAGCACGCTGCCCGCGCCCATCAGGGACACGGCGTGCTCGGAATTACGACCCCCGAAAACGACGGCGACACGTGGCTTGCTCATGACGTCCGAATCTACCGGCGTGTCCGCACCACAGCGAGCCAAGCACGCCGGTGTTGTCCCTAATGGTCAGACCCCATAACGCTCAGGCTTCGGCGAACGGGACATCAGCAGCATTCCCGCCTCACTGGGCGACATGCCGTCGTGGACGACGCCCACGACCACCTCGGTGATCGGCATCTCGACGTCGTGCTTCCTGGCCAGCTCCAGCACCGACTCGCACGACTTGACGCCCTCGGCGGTCTGCTTGGTGGCGGCCACGACCTCCTCCAGCGTCATGCCGCGGCCCAGGCGCTCGCCGAACGTGCGGTTGCGCGACAGCGGCGAGGTGCAGGTCGCCACCAGGTCGCCCATGCCGGCCAGCCCGGCGAACGTGTGCGGGTCGGCCCCGAGCGCGGCGCCCAGCCGCGAGATCTCCGCCAGCCCCCGGGTCATCAGCATCGCGGCGACGTTGTCGCCCATGCCCATGCCCACCGCGACGCCGACGGCCAGCGCGATGACGTTCTTGACCGCGCCGCCCAGCTCCACGCCCACCACGTCGGTGTTGGTGTAGGGGCGGAACCACGGCGGCAGGTGGCAGGCGCTCTGCAGGCGCGCGGCCACGCTCTCGTCGCTGCACGCCACGACGGTGGCGGCGGGCTGACGCTGGACGATCTCCTTGGCGAGGTTGGGGCCCGAGACGACCGCCACCCGCTCCTCGGGGACGCCCGCCACCTCGCGGATCACCTCGCTCATCCGCTTGGTGGTGCCCAGCTCGACACCCTTCATCAGGCTGACCAGCACCGCGTCCGGCGGGATGTGCGCGCGCCAGGCGGCCAGGTTGGTCCGCAGCGTCTGCGACGGCACGGCCAGCACCACGAAGTCGGCCCCGTCCAGTGCCTCGGCCGGGTCGGTCGTCGCGCGCAGCGAGGCGGGCAGCGTCACGCCCGGCAGGTAGTCGAGGTTGGTGTGGGTACGGTCGATCGCCTCGGCCAGCTCCGGCCGCCGCCCCCACAGCGTGGTCCCGTTGCCCGCCTCGGCCAGGATCATGGCGAACGTGGTGCCCCACGAGCCGGTGCCGAACACCGCCGCCTTCGTCATCGGGTCACCGTCCGGCCGGGTCGTAGGGAGTTTCGGGCGCCTTCTCGCCGCGCAGCTCGGCGAGCTGCACGGTGATCGCCGCCATGATGTCGGCGGTCGCGTCGCGCAGCACCTGCCCCTGCGGCGGCTTGCCGGAGTACCGCGACAGGTCCACCGGCGGCCCCACCGACACGCGGAACGTCTTGCGCGGGAACAGCCTGGGCCTCTTCTCCCCGTACGGCAGCAGCTCCTGCGCCCCCCAGTGGGCCACGGGGATCACCGGGGCGCCGCTCGCCAGGGCCAGCCGGGCGGCGCCGGTCTTGCCCACCATCGGCCACAGGCCGGGGTCGCGGGTGCAGGTGCCCTCGGGGTAGAAGAAGATCGCACCGCCGTCGCGCAGCCGCTGCTCCGAGGCCTCCAGCGACCTGGCCGCCTCGCTGCTGCCCCGCTCGACGGGGATCGCGCACAAGGAGCGCACGGCGTGGCCGAGCAGCGGCACCCGGAACAGCGCCGCCTTGGCCAGGATGACCGGCCAGCGCCCGTTGTTGTACAGGAAATGGGACAGCAGCACGGGGTCGGACCACGACAGGTGGTTGGCGGCGATGATGACACCGCCCGCACGCGGGATCCGCTCCCCATGGCGCCAGTCATGTCTGACCAGGAGCAGCGACAGTGGCTTCACGATCACCACGGCCAGGGTCTCCCAGAAACGCGATGGTCGCGTGAGGCGCCTCATGCTCTCCTCCAACCCTCCAACACGAACGTATCGCGCCCCAAGTCTCCCGGTTGGCCGCGCGGGATGTCGAGGCGCGATGCTTAACCCTTTGGCCTCTCCGCCGGCCCGGCGGCGAGGATGTTGCGGGCCGCGTTCACGTCGCGGTCATGGGAGTCGCCGCAGGCGCACCGCCATACCCGAGCATCTAACGGCATGCGCGTCCCTATCGTTCCGCAACCGGAGCACAATCTGGACAAAGGGAACCAACGGTCCGGCGAGGAAGTGCGAGAAACACGCGAAAGCGCGGGTGCGTTCCTCCAGCGCCCTGTTGTAGACCAGGCGAACACAGCCGAACGTCCGGACTTGGTGCAAGCCCCAGCCGACTGTCGTACGAACGTTCGGACTCAGGCCCGCGCGCTGAGCGTCCTGTCCTGGGGCTTACGGTTGAGCAATGCCCGACAGCGGAATCCACAGCTCAGGGGAGCGGCTATGAGCAACCGCTGGTCACTGGTCGTCCCGGTGAAGACGCTGGTCGCGGCGAAGACGCGGCTGGCCGCCGCGACCGGTCCGCATCGTACGCGGCTGGCCGTCGCCGTGGCCTGTGACACCGTGTCGGCCGCGCTGGCCTGCCCGGCCGTGGCCCGGGTGGTCGTCGTGACCGCCGATCCCGCCGCCGCCGGGCCGCTCGCCGCGCTGGGCGCGGACGTGGTGCACGACCCCGACCGCGGGCTCAACACCGCGCTGCGCACGGGCGCCGCCCATGCGGTACGCCTGGCCCCCGGTGACCCCGTGGGAGCGCTGCAGGCGGACCTGCCCGCGCTGCGGCCCGCGGAGCTGGCCGTGGTGCTGGCCGCCGCGGCGGAGTTCGACCAGGCGTTCGTGCCGGACGCGCTGGACGTGGGCACCACCTTCTACGGCGTGCGGGCCGGGCTGCCGTTCACGCCCCGCTTCGGCGGGGAGTCGCGGGCCAGGCACCTGGCGGGCGGGGCCAAGGAGCTGTGCCTCGACGGCGTCGACTCGGTGCGGCGCGACGTGGACACCCCCGACGACCTGCGCGCGGCCGTCAGGCTGGGTCTCGGTCCGCACACCGCGGCCGTGGTGGCGGAGCTGTGGCCGTCCTGAGCCGGGGCGCGGTGACGACCGCCAGGTGGGAGAGGCCGAGCGCGGCCACGCCCGTGGCGAACACCGCGTGACCGCCCGCCCGCTCCCCCAGCGCCCCGACGAGCAGCCCGCCCAGCGGCACGGCGCCCCACATGAAAAAGCGCACGGCGGCGTTGACGCGGCCCAGCAGGTGCCCGGGGGTGACGCGCTGCCGGTGGCTGAGCTGGGCGACGCCGAAGACCGAGCTGGCCGCGCCGAACAGCGCCCCGGCCACGGGCAGGAACGCCAGGCGCCACCCGGGCCCGGTGCCCAGCGCGGGCAGGTAGAGAGCACCGCGGCCAGCGCCGCCGAGCCGTACAGGGTGGCGCCCGTGCCGAAGCGGGCGGTCAGCCGCGGCACCAGCGCCGCGCCGGCCAGCGCCCCGCAGGCGGAGGCTGACAGCAGCAGTCCGTACGCGCCGGGGCCGGCCAGGAGGGAGACGTTGCGGGTGACCTCCAGGGCGCCGTTGCCGCGTTCGAGCCGGTCCTCGGGCACGACGGCGGGCAGCAGGCTCATGTGGGCCACGTCGAAGAACACCGTGCCGAACCCGACGACCAGCGCCACCGCGTAGAGCTGCGGCAGGGTGAGGACGCCCGCCCAGGCCGCGAGCGGGACCGTGGCCAGCGCCAGGCCGCGCACGAGGTCGGACCAGACCAGGATGGGCCGCCGGCGCACGCGGTCCACCCAGACACCGGCCGGGAGCCCCACGAGGAGGAAGGCGACCATCTGGGCGGCGGCGAGCAGCCCCAGCTCCAGGGCGCCGGCGTCCAGGGTGAGGACGGCGGCCAGGGGCAGGGCGACGGTGGTGACCTGCGTGCCCATCTGGGTCACCGCGTTCGCCCAGACGAAGCGCTGGAAGTCAGGGTTCGACCGCATAGGTGGAAATAGTTCCGTTCGGCGGCCCGAGCAAACGGAATAGGCTGGTACGCGTGCAGGCCACGGTGCGTACCTTCGACGAGGTCACCCGCTCCGGCACGGTCTTCCTCGACGACGGGACCGTGCTGCCCTTCGCGACGCACGCCTTCGACGCGGGCCCGCTGCTGCTGCTCCGCTCGGGTCAGCGGGTGCGGCTGGCGATGACGGACGGGGAGATCAGCTACGTCACGCTGTCCACGTTCCCCGTGCCCGAGCCTCCCGGGTGAGGAGGTCCGGGCAAAGGAACGCCCGGCCCCCGAGACGGGGACCGGGCGGGTGGGACGTCGTTACTTCTTCTTCGCGGCCTTCTTGCCGCCGGCGTTCACCAGCTCCTTGAAGTCCGACCCCGGCCGGAACTTCGGCCCCCAGCTCTCCTGGACCTTGATCTCGGCGCCGGTCGACGGGTTCCTGGCCGAACGCGCCGGCTTGTGGACCATCTCGAAGGCACCGAAGCCGGTGATCGAAACCTTGTCCCCACCGGCCACGGCCTTCTGGACGACGTCGATGATCGCGTTGACCGCCTCGGTCGCCGTCTTCCGGTCGCCGACCCGTTCTACTATGGCGTCAACGAGCTCTCGCTTGTTCATGTAAGTTGTGCTCCCCCCGTTACGGCTCGGGGTTCCAGCTAACGAAGTTCGACGTAGAAACCCCTTACACTCCCGAAACTAGGCCGGATTGCGGGCGAACTCAATCACCCGGCGTGCTTTCGGGTGCGCGTGGCGTGTCGGAATCGCCGTCCAGGGAGGCCAGGAGAAGATCCAGGCGGGCCGCGGCCCGTACCGGATCGCGCTTCGCGAGGTCGCAGATCGTCAGATATCTGCGCGCCAGCCGCTCTTTCCGGTCGGCGGGAAGCCCGGCCAGCACGGCGTTGACGCGGCGGTGCGCCTCGCGCAACCGCCGCGCCAGCTCGTCGTCCTCTAGACGGTCGTCGGCAGCCATGGCTGCCGCTCATTCTCGTACGCCGTCACGTCCTCCGCGTGCCGCAGAGTCAGGCCGATGTCGTCGAGCCCCTCCATGAGCCGCCAGCGGGTGTAGTCGTCGATCTCGAAGCCGACGACCTCGCCCGCCCAGCGCACCTCGCGGCCGTCCAGGTCGACCGTCACCTGGAGCGTCGGGTCGGCCTCCACCGCGGCCTGGAGCTCCTCCACCTTGTCGCCCGGCAGGATGACCGGCAGCAGGCCCATCTTGGTGGAGTTGTTGCGGAAGATGTCGCCGAACCGGGCGGCGATCACGACGCGGAAGCCGTACTGCTGGAGCGCCCATACGGCGTGCTCGCGCGAGGAGCCGGTGCCGAAGTCGGGCCCGGAGACGAGGATCGAGGCGCCCTGGTAGGCGGGGTCGTTGAGGACGAAGCCGGGGTCCTCGCGCCAGGCGGCGAACAGGCCGTTCTCGAAGCCGGTGCGGCTGACCTGCTTGAGCCAGACGGCCGGGATGATCTGGTCGGTGTCGACGTTGCTGCGGCGCAGCGGCACCGCCGTACCGGTGTGGGTGGTGAACGCGTCCATGGTCGGGATCTCCTAGAGGTCGGCGGGAGCCGTCAGGCGGCCGGTGACGGCGGTCGCGGCGGCGACCTGCGGCGACACCAGATGGGTGCGGCCACCCTTGCCCTGGCGGCCCTCGAAGTTGCGGTTGGAGGTCGAGGCGCTGCGCTCGCCCGGCTGGAGCGTGTCGGGGTTCATGCCGAGGCACATGGAGCAGCCGGCCTCGCGCCACTCGGCGCCGGCGGCCTTGAACACCTCGTGCAGCCCCTCCTGCTCGGCCTGCAGCTTGACCAGCATCGAGCCGGGCACGATGAGGGTGCGCGTCCTCACCTGCCGGCCGCGCAGGATCTCGGCGGCCGAGCGGAGGTCCTCGATGCGGCCGTTGGTGCAGGAGCCGACGAACACGGTGTCGACCTCGATCTCGCGCAGCGGCGTGCCGGCGGTCAGCCCCATGTACTCCAGGGCGCGCTCGGCGGCGGAGCGCTCGATCGGGTCGGCGAAGCCCGCCGGGTCCGGGACGGAGGCGTCCAGGGGCAGACCCTGGCCGGGGTTCGTGCCCCAGGTGACGTACGGCGTGAGCGTCGAGGCGTCGATCTCGACGACCTTGTCGAACTCGGCGTCGTCGTCGGTGCGCAGCGACGTCCAGTACTCGACCGCCTGGTCCCACTGCTCGCCGGAGGGGGCGTGCGGGCGACCCTGGAGGTAGGCGAACGTGGTCTCGTCCGGGGCGATCAGGCCCGCGCGGGCGCCGGCCTCGATGGACATGTTGCACACCGTCATCCGGCCCTCCATGGAGAGCTTGCGGATGGCCTCGCCGCGGTACTCGACGATGTAGCCCTGGCCGCCGCCGGTGCCGATCTTGGCGATGATGGCCAGGATCAGGTCCTTGGCGGTGACGCCGACGGGCAGCTCGCCGGAGACCTCGATCGCCATGGTCTTGGGCCGGTAGGCGGGCAGGGTCTGCGTGGCCAGCACGTGCTCGACCTCGGAGGTGCCGATGCCGAACGCGATGCCGCCGAACGCGCCGTGCGTGGAGGTGTGCGAGTCGCCGCAGACGATCGTCATGCCGGGCTGCGTCAGGCCGAACTGCGGGCCGATGATGTGCACCACGCCCTGGCCGGCATCGCCCATGGGGTGCAGCCGGATGCCGAACTCGGCGGCGTTCTTGCGCAGCGTCTCGACCTGGGTCTTCGACACCGGGTCGGCGATGGGGCCGAGCACCGTGGGGACGTTGTGGTCCTCGGTGGCGATGGTGAGGTCGGGCCTGCGCACCTTGCGCCCGGCGAGCCGGAGCCCGTCGAACGCCTGCGGGCTGGTCACCTCGTGGATGAGGTGCAGGTCGATATAGAGCAGGTCGGGCTCGCCGTCGGCGCGGCGCACGACATGCTGCTCCCAGACCTTCTCCGCCAGTGTGCGGCCCATGATCTCCTCCTGGTCAAGGCGATGCTCCGCCTGCTTGTGGCGATGCTCCGCATCGCAGCTCGGTCGCTCCTCAGTCCAGAGACCGGCGCTCCCTCGCCTGATGGCTTCGCTCCGACTTGCCTTCTCATATGTCGAGACGGCAGTATCGGCCTATGGACAACTCTAGCGGAGTCGGAGTACTCGACAAGGCCGTTCTGGTGCTCAATGCCCTCGAAGCCGGCCCGGCGTCGCTGGCGCAGCTCGTTCAGGCCACCGGATTGGCCCGCCCCACCGCGCATCGGCTCGCCGTCGCGCTCGAACACCACCGCATTGTGAGCCGTGACACACAGGGCAGGTTCGTCCTGGGTCCGCGCCTCTCGGAGTTGTCCACGGCCGCCGGCGAGGACCGGCTGCTCGCGGTGGCCTCGCCGGTGCTGATGCACCTGCGGGATCTGACGGGCGAGAGCGCGCAGCTCTATCGCCGCCAGGGTGACGAACGCGTGTGCGTGGCCGCCGCCGAACGCTCCAGCGGCCTGCGTGACACCGTGCCCGTGGGATCGGCGCTGCCCATGACGGCGGGCTCGGCGGCGCAGATCCTGCTGGCCTGGGAGGAGCCCGACCGGCTGCACCGCGGCCTGCGCGGCGCCAAGTTCACGGCCGCGACGCTCGCGTCGGTGCGACGCCGGGGCTGGGCGCACAGCGTGGGCGAGCGCGAGCAGGGCGTGGCGAGCGTTTCTGCGCCCATAAGGGGCAGCGGCGGCAAGGTCATCGCCGCGGTGTCGGTCTCGGGCCCCATTGAGCGGCTCACCCGGGCCCCCGGGCGGTTGCACGCCGTGCCCGTGATGGCCGCCGCCGAGCGGATCACCGAATCGATGCGCCGCACGTCATGATCAGCAAAAGCACGCATTTGGGGGGCCGAGTGCGCCGCTGGCGCACTAGCCTGAGTGCGTGACAGATCGCATCGAGGTAGCCGCCACTGAGCTGCGACCCCTGCTCGAAGAGTTCATCATGTGGGCACGTGTCAACGCGCCCGACAGCGACCCCGAGCTCGTCGGGCCCGCCGCCCTGTGGCACCGTCTCGCCTTCTCCAGCGACCTCGGCACGTGGAAGCGCCCTGACCTGCGCAACCTCCTGCTGGACCGCATGCCGAAGGTCGTGGAGGACCCCGACGCCGCGGCCGACGGGATGCTGCCGGCCGTGGACGCCTACCTCACCTTCCTCTCCGAGACCGGGAGGCTGACCCAGGGCTCCGACACCCTGGACGGCCTGCGGGAGGAGCTCGACGACGTCGAGGACGAGTTCGTCGAGCTCATGGAGGAGCTCCTCGACGACTCCGAGGGCGGAGACGAGGACGAGGAGGAGACCAGCGATCTGGGAGACTTCGAGCCGTTCGCCGACGAGCTCGCCGCCCTGCCCACGATCCGGCTGCGGCCCGACTCCGAGCTGGCCGCCGCCGCCCGCGAGGTGCCGCTGATCGCCAAGGCCCGCGACCTGGCCCTGTGGGTCGGCTCCGGCCGCCGCGTCGGCGAGGACACCCTGCTGTCCGACGCCGAGGTCGAGGAGGCGCTGGCCGCCGTCGGCCTGGCCAGGCCGGAGACCGACGGCTCGCTCGCCGAGGCCGTCCCCCAGCTCTGGAACGTCTGGAACCTCGCCGTCGACCTGGAGTTCCTTGAGCCGGGCGAGGGCAACACGGTGGCGGTCCAGGACGACACGTCGGAGTGGCCGTTCGACGACGACGAGGACGTGCTCGACGCCTGGATGCTCGGCCTCCACTCGGTCGACTACGGCGACCCGGAGCTGCCCGACGACGATCTGACCATGGCCCTGTCGGGGCTCACCCGGGGCGTGCTGGTGCGGCTGCTGCTGGCCGGCGGCGCGCGCGAGCTCGACGGCCTGCGCCAGGAGCTGGCCGAGGCCGCGGCCGACCTGGACGAGCTGGGCTCCGACGCGTGGGAGGCGGCGGGCGACCCGCTGGCCCCGGCGATCGACTGGCTGACCGGCTACGGCATGGTCGCCCTCGACGCCGCCGAGGGCGCCGGCGGCACGCTCAGCCTGACGGCGCTCGGCACCGAGGGCGTCATCCACCTGGTGGACGACGCCGACGTCGAGATCGATGCGCGGCCCGCCATCGAGTCCATGAGCGCCCACGAGCTGCTCGCCCTCAGCGCCGAGCTGCCCGAGGAGGAGGCCGACGCCGAGTTCGCCGCGTGGATGCGGCTGCGCGAGCCGGCCAAGGCGGCCGAGGAGCTGCTCGACGCGGCGGCCGAGGACGAGAGCGACGCGCTCATCCGGGTCCAGGCCGCCAGCGTCGTGGGCACGCTCGGCGAGGCCGCGATCCCGGCCTGGGAGGCCGCGCTCAAGGAGCCGTCGCTGCGGCCGTACGCGGCCACGCACCTGAGCCAGCTGGAGATCGAGGGGGCGCCCGAGCCGACCGAGGACGACACCCACTGGCTGATCCTGGACATGTGGACCATCTCCGCCGGGCTCGGCCGGTCGGAGTTCGTCAGCAGCCTGCGCGACATCGGGCCGGAGCTGCTGAACAACCTCCTGGAAGTGATCTGGAAGATCCCGCACTCCCACGTGGAGGAGCTGCTGGACCTGATCTCCCAGGTGCATCCGGACAAGCAGGTCGCCAAGGCGGCCCGGCGGGCGCTGTTCAAGGCCCGCTCCAACGCCTCCTAGCCGCCGTGCCCGGGACCGCTGCCTGCGGTCCCGGGCCACAGTGCTCATCCGTCCGCGCGGCTGTCGGTCGAGGACACGCCTCCAGAACGGCCCGCCGCTCGCCATGGCCCCTCACCGGAACCGTGGCCGGCTGCAGGCAACTGCCCGACGCGAAAACGCCCCGGCGCTGAGGCGCTCGGGGCGTGAACGAGAAAGAACGTAGTCCCGACCGGATTCGAACCGGCGCTACCGCCTTGAGAGGGCGGCGTCCTGGGCCACTAGACGACGGGACCTTCGCTGACTTGTGTGACTGTGGTAGTCCCGACCGGATTCGAACCGGCGCTACCGCCTTGAGAGGGCGGCGTCCTGGGCCACTAGACGACGGGACCGTGTCCCACAAGTGATCCGCCGGGCTGCCCCGGCGACGGACGTAACTCTACCGCACCCCGGAGACCACAACCAAACCGCGATCACGCGCCGGTAGATCGCGGCATGGGTCCCGGTCCGCGCCCGCCCCCGGCCGCCGGCGCCGGTCGCCCAGCAGTCCGCGGCGGTACGCCTCCGCCACGGCTTCGCGGCCGGTCGCTCCCCCGGCTACCAGCCGCAGCACCTCCAGCTCCCGGGGGTTCAGCGTGCCACGGGCGGGCCTGCGAACCCGCTCGGGCAGGCGGCCCACGGCGGCGGGCGCGAGGACCGTCTCGCCCCGGTGGGCGGCGCGGACGGCTCGTCCCTGCTCCCCCGCCGGGGCGTCCTTCCGCGGGCAGCCGCGTCGAGCGGCCCGATCAGCGCGACGAGGTCCCGGGCGACCGTGTCGTGGATCTCACCGGCCATCCGCTGCCGCTCGTCGAGCATGCCGGCGTGCCGGGCTGCGAAGGAGGCGGGCGTGCGGGTCGGCGTTCTCGGCCATGGCGGCACGCAGCTCGCCGATCAGCCGGCGATCGCTGCCCATGCGCCCACCGCGGCGGCGTGCCGGCGGATCGCCGAGATCCTCGGCAGTCTGGTGAAATGAAAAACGGACGCCTCGGTTTCCGAGACATCCGCTGCTCACTGCTGGGGTACCAGGACTCGAACCTAGACTAACTGAACCAGAATCAGTCGTGCTGCCAATTACACCATACCCCACCGCTCCGAGCCCCGGGGGGCGCGTTCGGCGACGTCCGAAAGAATAGCCCAGCTTGGGGCCAGTGCCAAAACGATTCCCCCGGAACACCCGGCGGGCTTCTCCCCGTGCCAAGCTGAGGGGGACAAAACACCACGTGAGGAGCCCGAGCGTTGGCCGAGAACCCCTTGTTCGCCCCCAGTCCCCTGCCGTACCAACTGCCGCCTTTCGCCGACATCCGCGAGGAGCACTACCCGCCCGCGTTCGAGCGCGGGATGGCGGAGCAGCTGGCCGAGGTCGACGCGATCGCGGGAAGCGAGGAGCCGCCGACGTTCGACAACACGATCGCCGCGCTCGAACGCTCCGGCCGGCTGCTCGACCGCACCGCCACCGCGTTCTTCTCGGTCGCCGCGTCCGCCTCGACCGACGGGATCATGGAGATCGAGAAGCGGATCTCTCCCGAGCTGGCCAAACACAGCGACGCCATCCGCCTCAACCGCGCCCTGTGGGCCCGCGTCAAGCAGGTCACCACCGAGGACCCCGAGGAGGCGTGGCTGCTGGAGAAGTACCGCGAGGACTTCGTCCGGGCCGGCGCCGACCTGTCCGAGACCGAGCAGGAGCGGCTCAGGGAGCTCAACGAGGAGCTGTCGCGGCTGTCCACCGAGTTCGCCCAGAACCTCATGCGCGCCTCCACCGAGTCCGCGCTCGTGGTGGAGGACCCCAAGGAGCTCGACGGGTTCGACGAGGACCGGATCGCGTCGCTGAAGCGCGAGGGCACGTACGTGCTGCCGCTGCTGAACTTCACCAACCAGCCCGGCCTGGCCCAGCTCACCGACCGCGACGTGCGCCGGCGGCTCTACACGCTGAGCGTGGAGCGGGCGCCGGCGAACTTCGGCCTGGCGATCCGCACGGCGACGCTGCGCGCCGAGCGGGCCCGGCTGCTCGGCTATCCGAGCCACGCCGCGTACAAGGTGGCCGACCAGACGGCCAAGACCGTCGAGGCGGTCGAGGAGATGCTGGGCCAGCTCGTCGGCCCGGCCGTGCGCAACGCCCGCAAGGAGGCGGAGGCGCTGGCCGAGCAGGCCGGCTTCGAGATCGAGCCGTGGGACTGGTCGTTCTACGCCGAGAAGGTGCGCCGGGCCCGCTACGACCTCGACGCGAGCGCGATGCGGCCGTACTTCGAGCTGGACCGCGTCTTCCGCGACGGCGTCTTCTTCGCGGCCACCCGTCTGTACGGCATCACGTTCACGCCGCGGCCGGACCTGCGCGGCTACCACGAGGATGTGCGCGTCTTCGAGGTGTTCAACGAGGACGGCGGCGCCCTCGGCCTGTTCGCGCTCGACCCGTACGCCCGGCAGGGCAAGCGGGGCGGCGCCTGGATGAACAACCTGGTCAACCAGTCGCTGCTGTTCGGCGAGAAGCCGGTGGTGCTCAACAACCTCAACCTCACCAAGCCCGCCTCCGGGCCGACCCTGCTCACCTACGACGAGGTGAACACGGCCTTCCACGAGTTCGGGCACGCGCTGCACGGGCTGTTCTCGGAGGTGCGCTTCCCGCGGGTCTCCGGGACGAGCGTGCCGCGTGACTTCGTCGAGTACCCGTCGCAGGTCAACGAGATGTGGGGCACCTGGCCCGAGGTGCTGGCCAACTACGCCCGCCACCACGAGACGGGCGAGCCGATGCCGGCCGAGCTCGTGGCGAAGATGAAGGCGGCCGAGCAGTTCAACCAGGGCTTCATGACGGTCGAGTACCTCGCCGCCACCCTGCTCGACTGGGCCTGGCACAAGCTGGAGCCCGGCCAGACGGTGGAGGACGCCGAGGCGTTCGAGCAGGCGGCCCTGGAGGCGGCCCAGATCGCCTTCCCGCCGGTCCGGCCGCGTTACCGGACCAACTACTTCGCGCACATCTTCTCGGGCGGCTACAGCGCCGGGTACTACTCCTACATCTGGAGCGAGGTGCTCGACGCGGAGAGCGTCGAGTGGTTCAAGGAGAACGGCGGGCTCAGGCGCGAGAACGGCGACCACTTCCGGCGCACGCTGCTGTCGAGGGGCGGCGCCACGGACCCGCTGACGGCCTTCCGCGAGTTCCGCGGGCGCGAGGCGTCCATCGAGCCGCTGCTGAAGCGCCGCGGCCTCGTCTGACCGGGCCACTCGGCCGAGGATCGCGGGGGACTGCCAGGACGGCGGCCCCCGCGCCCCCGGCGGTGCGGCTCACGGTCAGCCGACGTTGGTGATGGGCAGCAGGTCCCGCTCGGCGAAGACCTTCTTGGCCACGAGCGTGGCGTTGATCGCGCGTGGCATGCCGCAGTAGACGGCCGAGTGCAGCAGTGCCTCCGAGATCTCCGAGGGCGTCAGGCCGACGTTCAGCGCGGCGTTGACGTGCACCTCCAGCTCGATCTCGCAACCGCCCAGCGCGGTCAGCACGCCGAGCGTGACGAGTTGACGGTCGCGGGGCGGCAGCTCAGGCCGGGCGTACATGTCGCCGAAGGCCCACGCGACGACCTGGTGACCGAGTTCGGGTGAGATGTCGGCGAGCGAGTTCACGATGCGCTGCCCGGCCTCGCCGTCGACCTGCTCCAGCACCGTCATGCCGTGCTCGTAACACTCCTGGCGGTTCATTGGCTTCTCCCGGTTTTTGTCCGTTTCAACTGGTTCCATCCTTGCCCTCGCCGGACCGAGGTCTGCCTGAGCGCGCGTCTTTCCTATACTTGCCATGCTCGGGAGGTATGGCATGGAGTTGCGGCTGCTCACGTACGTGGTCACGATCGCCGAGGAGGGCAGCCTCAGCGGCGCGGCCAGGCGCCTGCACCTGACGCAGCCGACCCTGAGCCGCCAGCTCCGCGAGCTGGAACGGCAGGTGGGCGGCGCGCTGTTCACCCGTACCGGCCGCGGGCTGAGCCCGACCCCCGCCGGTGAGGCCCTCGTGCGGCGGGCGCGTACCGTCCTGGCCGAGGCGCGGGCGGCACTGGACGAGGCCCGCCTGGCAGGTCAGGGGCTGTCGGGACGGTTCACGATCACGTTCGCGGGTTCGGGCATCAACGGGCCGCTCGGCGCGGCCCTGGGACGGCTGCGCCGCGAGCTGCCCCGGGTGGATCTGCGGCTGCGGGAGAGCTTCAACGACACCGAGATGTCAGCGGCTGTGCTGGACGGCCACTGCGACCTCGCGGTGCAGCGGCTCCCCGCCCGCGACGCCCGCCTGGCCACCCAGGTCTGGTGGCGGGAGCCGCTCACGCTTTTCCTGCCCGCGGGGCATCCGCTGGCGCACGGGAGCGAGCCGGCCCCGCTGTCCGCACTTGGCCAGGTCCCGCTGGTGCTGTGGCCGCGCGAGGTCTCGCCCCGTTCGCACGACGAGATCGTCGCCCTGTGCCACCACGCCGGTGTGGTGCCGCGGATCGGCGCGGAGGGCCACAGCGTCCAGACCCTGCTGGCGCTGGTCGCGGCCGGGTTCGGCGCGGCCGTGCTGGCCGACTCTCACCGGACGTTGCGCCGCGTCGGGGTGACCCCGCGCCCGCTGGCCGGCACCTCGACCGTGCTGCACCTGGTGTGGCGGGCCGACGACACCGGGCCGCTGCTCCAGCGGGTCCTCGCCGTCCTCACCGAGCTGCGGGCCGGCTGACGCTCAGCCCGTGTCGGCGGGCGGCTCCGCGAGCCGCTCGCGGAGCCATTCCTTCTCCGCCCAGCTGATCGCCCGCGCGACCAGCAGCATCCCCCGCCGGTACGGGTCCGCCTCCTCCTCCGCGCGCACCGGCCGGCCGCCCTCGTAGAAGAAGCTGGCCGGGGCCTCCAGGAAGGCGAGGCGGCGGCGGAGCACGGCGGCGCGGTCGGCCGGGTCCGGCAGGGCCGACAGGAACGTCAGCAGGACGAAGAACCGCGCCTGGTCGCTGATCTGGAGGTCCGAGGGGGCCCGGAGGCGGGCCAGCAGCTCCTCACGGCCCGCCGGGGTGAGGGTGAGCACCTGCCGGCGCGCGGCCGCCGCGCCCGCCTCCTCGTGCCGCTCGACGAGGCCCGCCGCTTCGAGCCGTGAGATGGCCGGGTAGAGGGCGCCGTCGCTGACCGGGCGCAGGTGGCCGGAGAGCGCCGCGAGGCGGGTCTTGAGCTCGTAGCCGTGCATCGGCCGTTCGTTCAGGAAGCCCAGGATCGTCAGGGCGAGGTCTCCTCCGCTTGCCATGGGCCGCATCGTACCGTTATACCTCTAAACGAGATACAACGAATCGAGGTAGACGATGATCCGGCTGGCGGTTCCCGTGTACGTGGAGCTGGTGACGGCGGTCGTGGCGGTGGGGCTGATCGACCTGCTCTGGGTCTCCGGCCTCGGCGAGGGGGCGATCGCGGCCGTGACCGTGGGCACCACCGTCGAGTACCTGGCCTACGGGCTGTTCCTGGCGGTCCCCACGGGCGTCACGGTGCTGGTCGGCCGGCGCGACGGGCGCGCGCCCATCGCGCCGGTGGTCCGGGCCGGCTGGGCGCTGTGGGCGGTCCTGTCGGCCGCGATCACCGTGCCCGGCGTGCTGCTGCGCGAGCCGCTGGCGGCGCTGTTCACCGACGAGTGGCGGCTCACGGCCGGGTTCTTCCTGGTCTCGCTCGGCGGGCTGCCCGTGTTCTTCGCGCAGACCGTCGTGGACGGCATCCTCAAGGGCCGGGGGAACACCCGGCGGCCGATGCGGCACGCCATCATCTGCAACGTGCTCGTCATCGCGCTCGACCCGCTGTTCGTCTACGGACTCGGGATGGGCGTCCAGGGCGCGGCGCTGGCGACCGTGGCGGCCAGGCTGGTGACCCTGGCCTTCGCCCTCGTGACCTCGCGCCACCTCATCACGGAACCGGGACCGGGCGGGCGCGCGGCGTGGGAGGTGGTGCGGACCGGGCTGCCCATGTCCGGCGACTTCCTCGCCCGCTCGGCCGTGGGCATGGCGCTGGTGGACCTCGTGGCCGGGTTCGGGACGCGGGAGCTGGCCGGGTACGGCATCGGGCAGAAGATCATGCTGGCCGGCGTCATGGTGTTCTACGCGCTGCGGCAGGCCGCGATGATCCGCACCGCGCGCTCCGAGCCCGCCGGCTCGCCCCTCCTGCTGGGGCTGGGCGCCGGCGCGGCCGTGGCGCTCGCACTGAACGTCGTGGCGGCGCCCGTCGCCGCGCTCTTCACGGCCGACGTCGAGCCCGCCGTGGGCTTCCTGCGCTGGATGACGCTCTACCTGGTGCCCTTCGGCGGGCTCATCGCCGTGGGCGGGGTGCTCCAGGCGAGCGGCAGGGGCGGTCGGCTGCTCGCCGCCACGCTGGCCGGCTTCGCCGTGCAGGTGCCGCTGGCGTACGGGCTGAGCGCGTACGCCGGCGTCACCGGGGTGTGGCTGGCGATGGCCGCCGGGGCGGCCGTCAGCCTCGCAGGCGCGCTAGCGCCGCGCGGAGGCGATCCTGGGAGCGCTCGCGGCCGAGCACCTCGATCGACTCGAACAGCGGCAGACCGACCGTCCGGCCCGTGATCGCGACGCGGACCGGCGCCTGCGCCTTGCCGAGCTTGAGGCCGTGGGCGGCGCCGACCTCCTCCAGCGCCTCCTTCAGCGACTCGGGGTCCCAGCTCACCCCGTCCAGGCGCTCCAGGTAGCCGGTGAGGATCTCCACCGGGGCGTTCTTCATCGCCTTGTCCCACGACGCCTGGTCGAACACCGGCTCGTCGAGGAAGAGGAAGTCGACGTTCTGCCGGATCTCCGACAGCACCGCGATGCGCGTCTGGGCGAGCGCCGCGACCTTGCTGAAGGTCTCACGGTCCCAGTCGGGGTCGAGGTACGGCGAGCAGCGCTCCTCGAAGACGTGGACCGGCAGCGCCCGGATGTACTCGCCGTTGAAGGCGCGCAGCTTCTTCTCGTCGAAGAACGCGCTGGAGCTGTTGACGTCCGTCAGCCGGAACAGCGGCACCATCTCCGACCACGGCATGATCTCCCGGTCGTCGCCGGGGCCCCAGCCGAGCAGCATGAGGTAGTTGACCATGGCCTCGGCCAGGTAGCCCTCCTCGCGGTAGTCCTCCAGCGCCACCTTGTCGCGCCGCTTGGACAGCTTCTTGCGCTGCTCGTTGACGATGACCGGCAGGTGCGCCCACACGGGCGGCGTCGCGCCGAGCGCGGGCCACAGGAGCTCCTGCTTGGCCGCGTTGCCCAGGTGCTCCTCGCCGCGCACCACATGGGTGATGGCCTGGGTGATGTCGTCGACCGCGTTGGCCAGCACGTAGAGGGGCGAGCCGTCGGTGCGGGCGATGACGAAGTCCTCCTGGGCGTCGTTGGGGAACTCCACCCGCCCCCGGATCACGTCGTCGACCACGGTGACGCCCTCGTCGGGGGTGCGGAAGCGGACCGCGCCCTCGCTCAGCCCGCGTTCGCGGCAGTGGCCGTCGTAGCCGCGGTGCTCGGAGCCGGTGCGGGCGACGAGCTGCTCGCGGGTGCAGTCGCAGTAGTACGCCTTGCCGTCGGCCAGCAGCTTGGCCACGGCCTCGCGGTGCTGCGGCTCGTACGCCGACTGGAAGTAGGGGCCCTCGAACGCCGGGTTGGTGCCGTTGATGCCGATCCAGTCGAGCGCCGAGATGATGCCCTCGGTCCACTCGGGCCGGTTGCGGGTGGCGTCGGTGTCCTCGACGCGCAGCACGAACCGGCCGCCCGCGTGCTCGGCCAGCGCCCAGTTGAACAGCGCCGTGCGGGCGCCGCCCACGTGGAACATGCCGGTGGGGGACGGGGCGAACCGCACCCGGAGATCAGTCACGAGCGACCACCTTGTTCGTCAGAGTGCCGATGCCTTCGATGCCGACGCTGACCTCGTCGCCGATCTCGACCGGGCCGACCCCGGCCGGGGTGCCGGTCAGGATGACGTCGCCGGGGATCAGGGTCATGACCGCGCTGACGTAGGCGACGAGCGCGGGAATGTCGTGGATGAGCTGGCTGGTGCGGCCGCTCTGCCGCACCTCGCCGTTGACCGTCGTGGTGAGCGCGAGGTCGCTCGGGTCGAGGTCGGTGCGGATCCACGGGCCCAGCGGGCAGAACGTGTCGAAGCCCTTGGCGCGGGTGAACTGCACGTCGCGCTTCTGCAGGTCGCGGGCCGTCACGTCGTTGGCGCAGGTGTAGCCGAAGATGACGTCCTTGACCCGCTCGACCGGCACCTCGCGGCACAGCCGGCCGATCACCACGGCCAGCTCGCCCTCGAAGTCGACCCGGTGGGACAGCGAGGTGGGGTAGGCGACGGCCTCGCCGTGGCCGATGACGGAGGTGGACGGCTTCATGAAGATCAGCGGCTCGTCCGGCACCTCGTTGCCCATCTCGCGGGCGTGCTCGGCGTAGTTGCGGCCGATGGCCACCACCTTGCTCGGAAGCATGGGGGCGAGCAGCTTCACCTGGCTGAGCGGGAACCTCTCGCCGGTGAACTGGACCTCGCCGAACGGGTGGCCGGAGATGGCGGAGACGAACTCCTCGCCCGGGCCGCCCTCTACCACGCCGAACGTGACGCCTTCGCCTGTGGAGAACCTCGCTATACGCACCCGACAAGGCTATCGTCGCCGCCGAGCCGGTCCGTCCCCCGGTGGGGGCGCGGGTTAGCCTGGCAACGGCACCGGCTCGCGACGGGGCGGCCGGTGCGGTGAGACTGCCGCGAGAGGGGTCGCGTTGTCCGTCGTGAAGATCAATGTGCTGAACGTTCCCGCTGAGATGCGGGAAGAGCTGGAGCGCCGGTTCTCCAACCGGGCGGGGATGGTGGAGTCCTCCGACGGGTTCGAGTGGTTCGAGCTGCTGCGCCCGGTGGAGGGGACCGACCGGTACCTCGTCTACACGCGCTGGCGCAGCGAGGAGGACTTCCAGGCCTGGCAGAAGGGGCAGGCGTTCCAGCGCGGCCACGCCCAGGCCGCCGCCGAGGCCGGACAGCAGGGCGGTGACCAGAACCAGGGGGCCGGTCAGGGGCACGGCCACGGGCATGGTCCGGCGGCGTCCGGCTCGGAGCTGTGGTCGTTCGAGGTCGTCCAGACCGCCGGCCCGAAGTAGGAGAGCGCGGGGTCAGGAGTCGAGCGGGTTGCGGGCGATCCGCTCGGCGATCCCCGACCGGACGAACCCGCCCGCCAGGCTGGACGGCTTGCGCTCGCCCTGCTCGGTGACGCAGGCGGCGAACTCCTTCGCGATGTCCAGCCGCGGGTAGCGGCCGAGGACCTCCTCCCGCAGGTCGGGCGGGATCTCGTCGGTGCGCCGGCCGGAGATGTCCATGCCGGTGGACAGCTCCAGCAGGTGTCCCTCGGGGTCGTCCGCGAGGGGCACCTCGTCCCACATGTGCCGGACGATCACCTCCAGGGCGCGTTGCCTGCGCTCGCGCGACCAGCCGGCGCCCGCGCAGAAGGCCCATGCGACGTGCCCGCCCGCCTCCTCGAACGGCACGGTGTGGCTGTCGAACTCCGCGGTCAGGCCGAGGTCGTGGAGCATGGCCGAGACGTAGAGCAGCTCCGCGTCGAAGGCGATGCCGTGCTTCCTGGCGTGGGCGGCGGCCCACAGGTAGGCCCGGACCGAGTGGTTGAGCAGCGAGGGCGAGTGGTACCTGGTCGCCACCTCCAGCGCGCCGCGGCAGGCGGCGGTGTCGGGGATCACCAGATCGTTCAGCTTCATGAGGCCATCATGGCTCAGCCGGCCCGCCCGGCCGGCTGAGCGGGCCGCCGGCGGGTCGCCGCGTCGTCCCCGAGAGAGGGCGACGGCGTACGGCGGGCGACGGCCAGGCCCGCCGCGAGGCAGGCGAGGGGTACGGCGGGCAGCACGTACCGGTGGTCGAAGGCGGCGATCAGCACGGGCAGCAGGAGCAGCGTCACGGAGGCCGCCCACGGCAGCAGCACCGCGCCGCCCAGCGACCGCCACCTGAGCGCCACCCCGGCCAGGCCGACGAGGAGCAGCGCGCCGAGGAACGGCCCGCGCAGGAAGCCCTGGCTCTGGTAGCCGCGGATCCAGCCCGCGTACGGCTCGACGACCGCCGTCTGGCCGGAGGCGCCCTGGTAGTCGGTGGTGATCTCGGCGGCGGTGCGGTCCTTGGAGGCGGGCACGTCCTTGAACGGCGGGATCCGCTCGGGGAAGGAGTAGGCGCTCTGCTCCCCGTCCACCGGGTACACCCAGCGCTCCCAGCTGAAGACGTGGGCCGCGTCGGCGAGCCCGGCGGCGAGGAAGTCGAGCGGCTGGGCGAGGATCGCCTGCCGGGCGAAGCGGCCCGCGGCCTCGTCGCGCGCGGCGTTGCCGCCCTTGATCGTGTTGATCGGCGAGTCGGCGTCCCAGATGTACTCGGGCGGCTGCCTGCGCTGCCCGAGCGGCTCTTTCGGGCAGAGGCGCGGCAGGTCCGGCTGGATACGCGCGCAGTCGGCGAAGGTGAGCGTGCGCGCCCACAGGAACGTGTTGCCGCGGCTCAGCTGGTACGTGCCGTGGACGGAGGCGAACCACGAGGCGTAGCCGGCGAGCGGGATCGCGGCGGCCACGGCGAGCGCGGCGACCGAGCGCCAGCCGGCGCGGCGCAGCAGCAGCGCGACGGCGACGACGGCGATCAGCGGCAGCCCGATGGTCCGCGTGACCGTGGCGGCGGCCAACAGGACCCCGGCCGCGGCGGCCGCGGCCACCGTGGGACGGGGCCGCCACAGGAGCAGCGCGACGGCCGCCATGACGAGGAACACGAACAGCAGATCCGCCATGATCATGTGTTCGAGCTGGATCTGGTACGCGTCCAGGAGGACCGGCAGGGCGAACAGGGCGGCGGCCCAGCCGGGCAGGCGGCGGCGCAGCAGCGCGTACACGAGGACGCCGATGCCGAGCCCCAGCAGGTGCTGCACGACCACGACCGCCTCGACGCTCGCCAGCGGGCGCAGCGCCCACAGGAAGAACGAGTAGCCGGAGGTGCGCGACTCCAGCGGGCGCAGGTCGAGCGCGGCGTTGAGATAGGCGAAGGAGTCCGCCCAGAACCAGATCGCCGGCCGGTAGCCGAGCAGGGCCAGGCCGCGCAGCACGACCCCGGCGGCGAGGACGAGGAGCAGCGGCCAGTGCCGGCGTACCAACGACATCATCGGCCTCCTCTGCCTCCGGACGAGCAAACAGGATACAAAGGACGAACAACTATCGGGCCGCTAACGATCTGACACCTGGCAAGCCACCCGACTTGACCGGTTGATCGCGATTCGGACAGCATGTTCCGCCCCCATCTTCACGGCCCGGAAGGAAACCGGCGTGCGCCGCCTCGCGATCCCCCTTGCCTCCCTGCTCCTTCTCTGCGGGTTGGCGGGCTCGGCGCGGGCCGACACCCCCGCCACCGGGCCGGAGAAGGTGAAGCGCACCGCCCAGTGCCAGGGCGACTGGCTGCCCGCCACGCCCACGGCCGACGAGGTCATGCGGGGCGAGATCTCCCTCGTCGGCCTGCCGCCGTACAAGCTCGGCAGCAGGATCAACTGGGCGGCGAGCCCGTACAGGAACCGCTCCTGGGAGTTCGTCTTCCAGTCGCTGCGCTGGATGGGCACGCTCGTGGTGGCCTACGAGAACAGCGGCGAGGAGCGCTACCTCGACCGGGCCAAGGAGATCACCAAGGACTGGGTGGCCCACAACCGGCGCGGCGCCCGCGGCACCGCGTCGTACGTCTGGAAGGACCACCCCGTCTCCCTGCGCTCGCAGGCGCTGGTCTGCCTGAGCATGCACGTCAAGGACGCCTGGCTGAAGGACAGCCTGGCCGACCACGCCCGGCTGCTGGCCGACCCGAGGCTCTACAAGAAGGGCCACAACCATGGGATGGACCAGGACATCGCGCTCATGGGCATCGGCTGCCGCTACGGCCGCTCCGACTGGGCGAGCCTGGCCTCCCGGCGCCTGACCGGCACCGTCAAGCTCGACGTGGACGCGCAGGGCGCGCTCATGGAGCAGGCTCCGCGCTACGCCGTCTACGTGTACGGCCGGCTCCAGGTGGCCATCGCCAACATGAAGGACTGCGGGCGCAAGGTGCCGGGCGAGATCTCCAAACGGACCGACGCCCTGAAGGACTTCATCGCCCACTCCACCATGCCCAACGGCTACATGGTGCCCCTCGGCGACGGCAGCGCCGAGACCGAGCCCCGGGTGGACACCGGAACGCCCAAGCAGGAGGTCAAGGTCTACCGCGCCGGCTACGTGTACGGCCGGACGGCGTGGAACAAGCCGGACTCCACCTTCTACTCGATCCGGTTCGGCCCCGGCCTGAAGTTCCACGGCCACGAGGACCACCTGGGCGTGACCTACTACGCGCACGGCCGCGACATCCTCATGGACGCCGGCTTCCACTCCTACGAGAAGAGCGCCTACCGCTACTGGACGCTCTCCCCCGAGGCGCACAACGTCCCGACGGTCGTCGGCAGGAGCTTCCGCCCGCGCACGGCCAGCAAGCTCACCAAGTCGGCGATCGGCGACGACCGGCAGGCGTTCCGTCTGACCGACAAGGCGTACGGCACGGCCCGCACCCGCTCGGTGCTCGTCAACCACGGCGAGGACCTGATGGCGGTGCTCGACACGGCGGCGGGCGGCGCGAAGGTGCGCAACCTGTGGAGGTTCGCCCCGTCGCTCAAGGTCGTCTCGAACCAGGGCGGCCGGGTGGTGCTGGGAGACGGCAAGTTCCGGGTCACGCTGCTCCAGCTCGACTCCTCCTGCCGCCCGGTCGGCGGGCAGACGGTCGAGCGCGGCGGGAAGCTGGGCTGGGTGTCGCCGACCTACCTGTCCAAGGAGCCGGCCGCCGTCGTCGTCTCCCCCGCCGCCGCGTCGCTGCTGACGGTCGTCGTGCCGGGCACGGACGACCCGAAGGTGTCGTGCTCGGGCGGCAAGGTCAAGGTCGAGGGCGTGTCCTTCTCGACCCGCCTGCTCTGATCACCGCCTCGCTCCACGAGCATCGGTCCGAGCTCGGGCGGACGGCTGGGGGTCGGGAGACCCCCGGACGTCTCAGCCGGTCTCGTGGCCCGCGCGGAGGAGGCTGTAGGTGACGGCCTGCTCCAGTGCCTGCCAGGAGGCGTCGATGATGTTCTCGGCGACGCCGACCGTGGCCCACTCGGCCGTGTCGTCGCTGGAGGTGATGAGCACGCGGGTGATGGCGCCCGTGCCGTGGGTGCCCTCCAGGATGCGGACCTTGTAGTCGATGAGCTCCAGCCTGGCCAGCTCCGGGTAGAGCTGCTCCAGCGCGAGCCGCACGGCCCGGTCGAGCGCGTTGACGGGGCCGTTGCCCTCGCCGGTGGCGACCATCCGCTCGCCCTTGGCGTGCAGCTTGACCGTGGCCTCGCTGACCAGGTCGCCGCCCTTGGTGCGCTCGACGATCACCCGCCACGACTCGACCTCGAAGTGGCGGCGCCGCTCCCCCTGGACGGTGTCGCGCAGCAGCAGCTCGAAGGAGGCGTCGGCCGCCTCGAACGTGAAGCCCTGCGACTCCAGGTCCTTGACCCGCTCGACCAGGGACTTCGTGTGCTCCGGGGTGAGCTCGTAGCCCAGCTCGCGGCCCTTCAGCTCGACCGAGGCGCGTCCCGCCATGTCGGAGACCAGCATCCGCATGTCGTTGCCCACCTGGGCGGGGTCGATGTGCTGGTAGAGGTTGGGGTCGACCTTGATGGCGCTGGCGTGCAGGCCGGCCTTGTGCGCGAACGCCGACGTGCCGACGTACGGGGCGTGGGAGTTGGGGGTCACGTTGGTGACCTCGGTGATGGCGTGGGCGATGCGCGTCATGTCGGCCAGCGCCTGCGGCGGTACGAGGTCGAAGCCGCGCTTGAGCTGGAGGTTGGCGACCACGGTGAACAGGTTGGCGTTGCCGGAGCGCTCGCCGTAGCCGTTGGCGCAGCCCTGCACGTGGGTGGCGCCGGCCTGGACGGCGGCCAGGGTGTTGGCGACGGCGCAGCCGGTGTCGTCGTGGCAGTGGATGCCGACGCGGGCGCCGGTCTGCGAGGCCGCGTGGACGATGTCGGCCAGCTCGTCGGGGAGCATGCCGCCGTTGGTGTCGCACAGGGCGACGACGTCGGCGCCGGCCTCGGCGGCGGTCCTGAGGACCTCCAGCGCGTAGGCGGGGTTGGACCGGTAGCCGTCGAAGAAGTGCTCGGCGTCGAGGAAGACCCTCTGGCCCTCCGCGCGAAGATGGGAGACCGTGTCGCGGATCATCGCGAGGTTCTCCTCAAGCGTCGTGCGGAGGGCCAGATCGACGTGCCGGTCGTGACTCTTGGCGACAAGGGTCACCACCGGCGCCCCGGATTCGCGCAGTGCGGCCACCAGTGGGTCGTCGGCTGCCTTCACACCGGCCCGGCGGGTCGCGCCGAACGCGGTGAGCTGCGCGTGCTTCAGGTCGAGCTCGGTCTGGGCCCGCCTGAAGAAGTCCGTGTCCTTGGGGTTGGCGCCCGGCCATCCCCCTTCGATGAAGCCGACGCCCAGCCCGTCCAGATGGCGCGCGACGGCGAGCTTGTCGGCAACGGTGAGGTTGAGCCCCTCCTGCTGTGCGCCGTCACGCAGCGTCGTGTCATAGACGTGGAAGCGGTCGTCGGCCATGGTGTCGTCTCCCTGGAAAACAAAAAGACCCCTCACGGGCGTGAGAGGTCTGCGCGCTGGCTCGGTCCCTGCGTCAGCCAGCGCGCCTGCCGATAATGAGCAGACCGTAGAACATGGTGCCTAGGAGTCTGCCATACGGACTCACCATTCGGCACATCGGTCTCACCTTATGGACACAAAGAGTCACACGGTGACGCCCGAGCCTCCGGTGATGGCCGTCTCCAGGGCCTTGGGGTCGAACGCCTCGTCACCGAGCAGCCGCCCGTCGAGCACGACCGTGGGCGTGCCCTCCAGACGGACTCTGGCGCTCTGCTTCAGGTGGTCCTCGGCGTACGTCTGGGAGGTGACGCACTGGTCCACCGACGCGCCGGCCTGGCGGGCGGCCCTGACCAGCTCCTCCAGCGTGAAGCCGGAGGCCTCGCCGTGCGGGGCGGGCTGCATGCCGTACAGCTCGTCGCGGAAGGCCAGCCAGTTGGCCTCGGGCACGCAGCGCGCCGCGGCGGCGGCCCGGATGGAGTTCGAGCGCATCGGCTCGTCCTGGAAGATCGTGATCGGGTGGTAGACGACCTTGACCTTGCGTTCGGCCGCCAGGCGCCGCATCGTGGCGTCCACCCGGCTGTGCAGGTCCTTGCAGACCGGGCAGTCGAAGTCCTCGTACAGGTCCAGCACCGGCGCCGTGGCACTGGTGTCGGCCAGCACCATGCTGCCGTCGGCCTGCCGCAGCAGCCGCACACCCGGCGACGACCCGTCGCCGCCGCTCGTCTGGAACACCACGAGCGCGGCCAGCACCGCCAAGGCGGCCAGCACGGCCGCCACCCTCTTCGTCATTCGTCCCGTCCCTCGATCCGGTCGCGGCGACCTTACCGGAATCACCTGTGAATGCCGCGAACCGGGCATCCCGGGAGGCCGCCTCACGGCGACGCGGCCCGCCGGGAGACGGGCCGCGGCGCCGCCGTTCGGGATTTCACACCGCTGTAAACCACTACCAACACAATTAA
>NZ_JBEXDT010000081.1:0-43089 GCF_040605905.1 Nonomuraea sp. NPDC005501
CACCGCCGCCCATCTGGCCGCGCGCCGCGCCGAGGGGCCGGACGCGCCGGAGACGGCCGGGTTCCTCGACGCCGAGCAGGCGCTGCTGCTGGGCCACCCGTTCCATCCCGCGCCCAAGAGCCGTGAGGAGGCGTCCACCGGCGACCTGGCCGAGTACTCGCCCGAGCTGCGCGGCTCGTTCCCGCTGCACTGGTTCGCCGCCGCGCCCGGCGTCGTGACCGGCGAGAGCGGGGGCGGCGGCATCGATGAGAGCCGGGGCGCCCCGGCCGAGCTGTGCCGGCGGATCGCCCCCGCCGGGCTCGACCTGCCGGAGGGCTGGGTGCCCGTGCCCGCCCACCCGTGGCAGGCGCGCGAGGTGCTGCGCCGCCCGCGGATCGCGGCCCTGGTCGAGGCGGGGCTGCTGCGGCCGCTCGGGCCCGCCGGCCCGGCCTGGCATCCGACCTCCTCGGTCCGGACGGTGTACCGGGCGGACGCGGAGGCGATGCTGAAGCTGTCGCTCGGCATGCGGATCACCAACTCCCGCCGCGAGAACCTGCGCGGCGAGCTGCGTCTCGGCGTCCGGGCCGCCCGCCTGCTGGCGGCCGGGCCGGCGGAGTGGCTGCGCGCCGAGCACCCCGCGTTCGGCGTCCTGCGCGACTTCGCCTGGGTGTCGGTGGGGACGGAGGACTCGGACGCGGAGAGCGGGCTGGAGACGGCGATCCGCGACAACCCCTTCCGGACCGGCGCGGATCGGGCGCTGTGCGTGGCCGGGCTGATCGCGGAGCGCACCGGGCCGGGCGACGGCTCGCCACCGCGCCACCGCGCGCTGCTGTCCGCCGCCGTCGGCCGAGCCGCCCGCGCGCTCGGCCTGTCCACCGCCGAAGCGTCCGCGCTCTGGCTGGCCCGCTACCTCGACGTGCTGGCCGTCCCGCTCATCCGGCTCCAGGCCAGGTACGGCATTGCCCTGGAGCCGCACCACCAGAACACCCTGGTGGCGCTCGACGCCGACGGCCTGCCCCGGGCCGGCTGGTACCGCGACAGCCAGGGCTACTACGTGGCCGCCTCCCGCGCCGGCGAGCTGGAGCGGCTGGTGCCGGGCCTGGCCGACGGCGTGGACCTGGTCTTCGACGACGCGTTCGTGGACGAGCGGGTCGCCTACTACCTGGGCATCGGCAACCTGCTGGGCCTGGTCGGCGCGTTCGGCGCGCTGGGCCTGGCCGCCGAGGAGGACCTGCTGCGGGTGGCGCGCGCGGCGCTGGAGCGGCTGCGCGCGGCCGAGCCCGGCGCCAAGGGCCTGCTCGGGCTGCTGCTCGACGCGCCGTCGCTGCGCTGCAAGGCCAACCACCTCACCTGCGTGGACGGCCGGGACGAGCTCACCGGCGACGTCCACTCCCAGTCCGTCTACATCGACCTTCCCAACCCCCACTCGGAGGTGCAGCGGTGACCGCCCCCTACGACCTGGCCGGTGTCGGCATAGGCCCGTTCAACCTGTCGCTGGCCGCCCTGTGCGACGGCGTGCCCGGCATGCGGACCCTCTTCCTCGACGCCAAGCCGGCCTTCTCGTGGCACCCCGGCCTGCTGGTGGAGGGCACGGTCCTGCAGGTGCCCTTCCTGGCGGACCTGGTCACCATGGCCGACCCGACGAGCCCCTGGTCGTTCCTGAACTATCTGCGCCGGCACGACCGGATGTTCCCGTTCTTCTTCTCCGAGCGCTTCCACATCCCGCGCCGCGAGTACGACCACTACTGCCGGTGGGTGGCCGAGCGGCTGCCGTCGTGCCGGTTCGACGCCGAGGTCACCGCCGTGGAGTGGGACGGGACGGCCGGGGCGTTCGCGCTGACGTACCGGTCGGCCGCGGGAGTGGTCTCCCGCGTCCTGGCCCGGCAGCTGGTGCTGGGCGTGGGCACCTCCCCGGTCGTGCCGGAGCCGCTGCGCCCGCTGCTGGGCGAGGCCCACGCCGGGCGGGTGCTGCACAGCGCCGACTACCGGGCCCACCGGTCCCGGCTGGCCGCCGCGCCCGACGTCACCGTGGTCGGCGCCGGCCAATCAGGGGCCGAGGTCGTGCTCGACCTGCTGCGCCGCCAGGACGGCCGGGGACGCGGCGGGCCGTACGTGCGCTGGCTGGCCCGTACCCCGGCGTTCGCCCCCATGGAGTACTCGAAGCTGGGTCTGGAGCACTTCACCCCCGACTACGTGCGGTACTTCCGCCACCTGCCCGAGGCGGACCGCGAGCGGCTCGTCCGCGAGCAGTGGCAGCTCTACAAGGGCGTCAGCGCGGAGACACTCGGCGACATCCACGACGAGCTGTACGAGCGGACCATCGGCGGCGCCGAGCCCCGCGCGGCGCTCCACCCGGGGGTCGAGGTGGTCGAGGCGTCCGAACGTGACGGCGGCTACGTGCTCGGCTGCCGGCACGCGGAGCAGGGCACGTCGTTCGAGGTGCGGACGTCGGCCGTGGTGCTGGCCACCGGGTACGCGACGGCCCGGCCCGCGTTCCTGGAGCCGATGGCCGAGCTGGTCGACTGGGACGAGCAGGGCCGCTACCAGGTGGACGGCGACCACCGGGTGGCGCTCGACCCGAGGGTGCCGGGGGCGCTGTACGTCCAGAACGCGGAGCTGCACACGCACGGGGTCGGCGCGCCGGACCTGACCCTGGGAGCGTGGCGGGCGGCGACGATCCTCAACGCGGCGGCCGGGCGGACCGTGGTGCCGCTGCCCTCCCGGACCGCCTGGACCACCTTCGGCGCGCCGGAGCCCGCACCCCCGGCGGATCCCGGGTCGCCGGTCCTCGCCCGGTCCGAGGAGGGCGGCCGATGAGCGGGGACGCGCACGGCGCCTGGCGGCGGGCGTGGGCGCAGGCCGGACGCCGGCTACTGGTCAAGGCGGTCGAGGAGTTCGCGTACGAGGAGCTGCTGGTGCCGCTGGCCGGGCCCGAGCCGGACGAGTACCGGCTGGAGCTGGGAGGCGGCGTCCGGTGGACGTTCCGGGCGGCGCGCGGGTCGTTCGGCTCCTGGCGGGTAGAGCCCGGGACGCTTCGCCGCCACCCCGCCGGTGACGGCGCGGCCGGGCCGGAGCTGCTGCTGCTCGACGCCCGCGCCGTCCTCGGCTGGGACGGGCCCACCACCGCCGAGGCGCTGCGCGAGCTGACCGCCACCCGCCGGGCCGAGGCGGAGATCCTGTCCCGCGCGCTGCCCGCCGCCGAGCTGGCCGACCTGGACCACCTCGACCTGGAGGCGCACCAGCACGGGCATCCCTGCATGCTGCTCAACAAGGGCCGGCTCGGGTTCGCCGCCTCCGACGCCGCCGCCTACGCCCCCGAGGCCGCCGGGGCGGTGCGGCTGAGGTGGGCGGCCGTGCACTCCTCGCTCGCCGCGTACTCCGGCGTGCCGGGGCTGGACGCGGCGACGCTGCTGGCGCAGGAGCTGGACGAGGCGGTCCGCAAGGAGTTCGCCGTGGCGCTGGAGGAGGCGGCGGCGCGCAGCGGGCTGGACCCGGCCGCGTTCACCTGGCTGCCCGTCCACCCGTTCCACTGGGACGAGGCGGTCGAGCCGCTGTTCGCCCCGTACCTGGCCGACGGCCGGATCGTGCCGCTGGGCGAGGGCCCGGACCGCTACCGGCCGCTCCAGTCCATCCGGACGCTCGCCAACCTGGACCGCCCCGGGCGGCGCAACGTCAAGGTGCCGCTGCTCATCCGCAACACGCTGGTCTGGCGCGGCCTGTCCACGGAGCCGACACGGTCCGCGCCCGACGTCAGCGCCTGGCTGCTGACGCTCCGCGAAGCCGACCCGTACCTGCGTGACGACCTGCGCTTCCATCCGCTGGGCGAGGTCGCGTCCGTGGCCGTGCGCCACCCGCTGTACGCGGCCGTGCCCGACGCCCCGTACCGCTACCACGAGCTGCTCGGCGCGGTGTGGCGCGAGCCGGTGACCGGGCTGCTGCGCGACGGGGAGCGGGCGCGGACCATGGCGGCGCTGCTCACGGTCGGCTCGGACGGCCGCGCGCTGGCCGCCGAGCTGGCCGCGCGCTCCGGCCTCACGCCGCGCGACTGGCTGGCCCGGCTCTTCTCGGCGCTGCTGCCCGGCCTGCTCCATCACCTCTACCGCTACGGCGTGGCGTTCTGCCCGCACGGCGAGAACACGGTGATCCTCTACGACGCCGCCGACGTGCCCGTGGGGATCGCGGTGAAGGACTTCGCCGAGGACGTGAACCTGCTGCCTGAGGACCTGCCCGCCTACGCCGGTCTGTCCGCGCGGGCCCGGGAGGTGCTGCTGCGCTGGCCCGCGGGCGAGCTGGCGCACTCGCTGCTCAGCGCCGTGTTCGCCGGCCACTTCCGGTTCTTCGCGCCGCTGGCCGAGGAGCACCTGGGCGTTCCCGAGCGGGAGTTCTGGCGGATGGCGCGGGAGGAGATCGAGCGCCACCACGCGCGCTTCCCCGAGGACGCCGACCGGGCGGAGGCGTTCGGGCTGCTGGCGCCCTCCTTCGACCGGGTGGCGCTCAACCGCGAACAGCTCCTCGGCGGCGGCTTCCACGACCGGGCCGAGCGCGACGAGGGCTTCGACGTCGTCCACGGCACGGTCCCCAACCCCCTCGCCGCTCCTGCCTCCAGGGAGGACCGATGACCACGCTCACGTACGAACGACTGCGCCAGGAGGCCGAGGCCGGGCAGGTGGAGGAGGTGATCGTCGCCGTCCCCGACCTCCAGGGGCGGCTGCAGGGCAGCCGCCTGTCGGTGCCGTACTTCCTGGAGGAGGTGGCGCGGCACGGTTTCGGCGCGTGCGTCTACCTGCTCGCCGCCGACGTGGAGATGAACACCGGGCCGGGGTACGCGATCGACGCCTGGGACTCGGGCTTCGGCGACCTCGTCCTGCGGCCCGATCCGGGGACGCTGCGGCTCCTGCCGTGGGACCCCGGCACGGCGCTGGTCGTCGCCGACGCCGTCTGGCCGGGCGGGGAGCCGGTCGAGGTGGCGCCCCGCCGGGTGCTCCGGGCACAGCTCGACCGGCTCGCCGAGCACGGCCTGGTCGCGCTGGCCGGCACCGAGCTGGAGTTCCTCCTGTTCCGCGGCTCGTACCGCGACGCCTGGGAGCGCCGCTACCACGGCCTGGAGACCGGCACCCGCTACAACGTCGACTACGCGCTGCACGGGCTGTCCGACGTCGAGCCGGTGGTGCGCCGGATCCGCCGCGAGATGGTCCGCGCCGGGCTGCCGATGGAGACGGCGCGCGGCGAGTGCCACGCCGGGCAGTACGAGATCGTGTTCCGCTACGACGAGGCGATGGCCACCTGCGACAAGCACGTCCTGTTCAAGAACGGCGCCAGGCGGATCGCGGAGCAGGAGGGGGTGGCGCTCACGTTCATGCCCAAGTTCGACGAGGGCGAGGGCAACTCCTGCCACGTGCACCTGTCGCTGCGCGGGACGGACGGCTCGCCGGTGTTCGCGGACGAGAGCGCCGGCGACGGCGGCATGTCGGCGCTGTTCCGGCACTTCGTCGCCGGACAGCTCGCCTGCCTGCCGGAGCTGACGCTGCTCATGGCGCCGAACGTCAACTCCTACAAGCGGCTGCGGCCCGGCGCGTTCGCTCCCACCGGGATCGCGTGGGGCAGGGACAACCGTACGTGCCCGATCCGGGTCGTCGGCTACGGCCACTCCCTGCGCCTGGAGCACCGGGTGCCCGGCGGCGACGCCAACCCGTACCTCGCCGTGGCCGCGATGATCGCGGCCGGCCTGTACGGGATCGAGAACCGGCTGCCGCTCCCCGCCCCGCACGCCGGCAACGCGCTGGCCGACCCATCGGTGCCGCGCCTGCCCGCGACGCTGGGCGAGGCGCTGCGCCGCTGGGAGGAGGGCGGCCTGGCGGCCAAGCTGTTCGGCGACGCGGTGGCCGGCCACTACGCCGCGGCGGCGCGGGCCGAGCTGGCCGCGTTCGAGTCGGCGGTCACCGACTGGGAGCGGGTGCGCGGCTTCGAACGCCTGTGATCAGCTTGGCCGGTGCTCCGGAGGGGGCGCCGGCCGCGTGGACGGGGTCCCTAGGATCACGCGTATGGAAGAGACGATCACGTACCTGGAGATGACCGCTCCCGAGCAGCTCGTGCCCGGCCGCGAGGCGGACGGTCTCACCCTGGAACGGGTGGACAGCACCAGCCGCGACCTCGCGCCCGTGCAGACACGGATCGGCGCCCCGTACGGCTGGCGGGGGGCGCGGCTCACCCCGGAGGAGTGGCGGCGCAAGCTGGAGAGCGACCCGTTCGACTACTACCTGATCCGTCACAAGGGCGAGATCGCCGGCATGCTCGTGGTGCACCCGCAGGACGGGGGCGACATCGAGATCGAGACGTTCGGACTGGTCCCGGAGTTCGTCGGCCAGGGGCTCGGCGGGCACGCGCTGACGCTGTGCGCGCGGCAGGCGTGGGCGACCGCACCGCGCGACGGCGGCACGGCTCGGCGTGTGTGGCTGCACACCTCCAGCGCCGACAACCCGGCCGCCCTGCCGAACTACCGGGCCCGCGGCTTCCGCCCGTACCGCACGGAGACCCAGCACACCTGACCCCCGCCCACGCGGCGCTGCCGAGGACGGCCGCCGCCGGCCGCAGGTGAAGAAGCTTCGCGTCAGCCCCGTCCGAGGACACAGAACTCGTTGCCCTCCGGGTCGGCCAGGACCTTCCACGGAACGTCGCCCTGGCCGACGTCGGCGACGGTGGCGCCCAGAGCCAGCAGCCGGGCCACCTCCGCCTCCTGACCCCCAACGGGGTCCGGCAGCAGGTCGAGATGGATGCGGTTCCGCCCGCCGTTCACGCCCGGCGTGCGAAGGAGCTCCAGATACGGGCCGACGCCCTTGGCGGAGCGCAGCACCGCGTGATCGTCGGTGACCTCGTGCAGGGTCCAGTCCACCGCCTCTTCCCAGAACCGGGCCATGGCCCGTGGATCGGCGCAGTCGACCACCACCGCGGCGATCGGCCCGGTGTCCCGGTAGACCGGTCGAGGCTCCAGCACGCAGAACACGTTGCCCTCCGGGTCGGCCAGGACCGTCCACGGGACGTCGCCCTGGCCCACGTCGGCGGGCGTCGCGCCGAGCTCCTTCAGGCGCGCGACGAGCTCCGCCTGATGGGCGGCGGAGGTGGTGGCCAGGTCGAGGTGCACGCGGTACTTCACCGTTTCGGGGTCCGGGACGGTGACGAGGTCGACGTAGAAGGCGTCGGGGTCCGGCCAGTCGAAGCCCTCGGGTTGGAGGTTGGTCACGCCGGGTCCCTCGCTGGAGACACTCCAGCCGAGCGCCTCCGCCCAGAACCGGCCGAGCGCTGAGTCGTCCCGAGCCTTGAAATTCACCTGAACAAGTCGCAGCGCCATGCCGGCGATCATATGCCCGGGCGGACGGGGGTGGTGGGCGGCCGTTCCCGGGACGTGGGAACGGCCGCGGGCGGGCTTGGTCAGGGAGTCACGACGGCGAGCTGGGAGACGTAGTCCTCGGTGGCCCACAGGTTGTCGTCAGGCCCGTCGGTGATGTCGAACGGCCCGAGACGCTGGTCGGCAACGCGTCCAACCGCGGCCGTTTCACCTTCGCGCCGGAACGAACCGCCAACGAGCTGAGCTCGTGGATCACGCTCAACCACGCCACCACCGTCGTGCCCCCACGCGGCAGGACACCGGTCAAGGCCACCATCGCCGTGCCCCCATGGGCTCCGGAAGGCGAGCGATACGCCGTCATCTGGGCAGAAGTCTCCGCCCCCGCAGCAAGCCGGCGGAAGGGCATCACCCTCGTCAACCGCGTCGGGATCCGCACCTACCTCGACGTCGGCCCCGGCGGGGAGCCGCCCACAGACTTCAAGATCGGCGAGATCGTGCCTCAGCGCACCGGCGACGGGCAGCCAAGAATCGAGGCCACCGTCGCCAACACCGGCCAGCGCGCCATCGACCTCGAAGACGGGGTCACCATGTCGGGCGGGCCGAGCTCACTGAGCGCCGGCCCCTTCCCCGTGGAGCGCGGCACCACGCTGGCCCCCGGCCAGCAGGGAAGCGTCTCGATCCTGCTGGGCCGAGACCTGCCCGACGGGCCGTGGAAGTTCAGCCTCACCCTCGAGAGCGGCCGGATCGAGCACACCCGGACCGGGACGCTCACCTTCCGGCGGAAGCCGGGAACGTGGGGCCTGGCGGCCTCGATGGACTCCCCGCTGTCCCTTCTCCTCGCACTCGCCGGCGCGGCGACCTCGTCACCGCGGTGACCCTGCTCGTCGGCTACCGCCGTTTCCGCGCGCGCCGCAAGCGCCCGGCCACACCTTTCCTCCGTGGTGACCTCGCCTGACGGCCCCCTGGATCGCCTCCAGCCGGGCACGGGGGACAGACCACGACGAGGGACGTGATCTGTGCGAACCATCACATCCCGCACAATTTGCGGGTGGCGGCCGTGCATCCGGTGATATTCATGATCATATTGTTGGAGAGCGAAAGGATATTCGTGCGCACACGCAAGCTGGCAACCCTCCTGGCCGGCGCGTCCCTCGCCGCCACCACCACGCTGGTGGCGGGCGCCGCTCCGGCCGGCGCGACCGGACCCTGCGGCAGCAGCTACTCCCGGGTCGGGGTCTACGCCATCTCCAGAGGAGACGGGACCCGCACCGGCACGCTGGAGGTGTACTACAGCTCCAGCACCGGAAAGAACTGCGCTCTGACGTACGGCTACGGCGCCTACGCCGACACCAAGAGCTGGAAGAGAGTCACGATCTCAAGAGGTGACGGCAGCGCGGAGGACACCGATGCCGGGCAGTACAAGACCTACGCCGGCCCGGTGTACGTCTCGGCGCCCGGCCAGTGCATCGACGTCGCCGGAACGGTGCCGGACTGGGTGACCCGCGAGCTCAACAACGTGCACTGCGGCTGATCCGCCGCTGACCCCACCGGGCGCCATCCACGCCTGAGGTGCGACAGTGCCCCGGCCCGCACGAGGCGGGCCGGGGCGTTGCATTGTCTCGCTACGTGGCTGACTGATGATCTCCCTCAGACCGTTCACGGAGACGAGACAGAACTTGCCTTCGAGAGCATATGAAGTTAACCTATAAGCGCAGTTACAAGTTAGCTCTCACTCCGCGATCTGCCAAGGAGGTTCGGAAAGATGCTGCTCACCTCGATCGACCCGTTCTTCCAGGAGTTCGAGCGCCAGTTCAACCGTCTCACCCAGCAGGCGTTCGACCAGAGCAGCGCCGTCATGCCCATGGACGGGCTGCGGCGCGACGACGACGTGGTTCTCCGGTTCGACCTGCCGGGCATCGACCCGGACTCCATCGAGGTCACCGTGGACCGCGGCGTGCTGAGTGTCAGCGCCGGCCGCGAGGAGGAGATCGGCGAGAACGAGCGCCTGTTCGTGCGGGAGCGCCCGATGGGCACCTTCACCCGGCGTGTCTACCTGTCCGAGCACCTCGACAGCGACCAGATCGACGCAGGCTACGCCAACGGCGTCCTGACCGTCCGCATCCCGGTTCTCGAGCGCGCCAAGCCGCGCAAGGTGGAGATCCAGCGCGGCGAGGCGGGCGAGGCGAAGGCCATCAGGGCCTGACGCGCCACGTCCCGGGGACGGCCCCCGAAGACCTGAGGTCCCACATCCTCCCCTCAGCACGAGGGGCCGCCCCCGGGCTACGAGGAGCCACGATGCCCGAACTGCCCATCGACGACGAGCACGCGCCGCTCTACTCCCTGGGCCAGGTGGCCGAGATGCTGCAGGTGCAGCAGGCGTACCTTCGCAGGCTCGACCAGCACGACGTTCTCAGCCCGAGCCGTTCGGCGGGCGGGCAGCGGCGCTATTCGCGCCACGACATCCTGACGCTCCAGCACGTCACCCGGATGGCCGACGAGGGCATGACGCTCATCGCCATCCGCCGCATCCTCCAGCTCGAATGCGAGCTCGCCCAGGTACGCGAGGAGCTGAGGCAGGCCCAGGCCAGCCTGGCCGAGCAAGACCGGTCCTGAACGACGCCGCACAGGCCTGAGCGGACCTGGCGGACCGCGCCAGGGGCAAGACGGCGGTGATCGTCCGCGGGGGCGCCGTGCCGAGGAGCACCGTCCGCCTGCTGAGCCCGGAGGGTGCGGACGTGCGCGGGTCGCCCATGGGCGTCCTCCCTTCGCTGATGGGGTGGTCCGAGGAGCCTGCCTGAGCGCGGAAGCGACGGCGAGTGCCGGCCCGCGCCCCGTGACGCGCGAAAGCTGAGGCCCACCGGCCGCGCCGCCGGCACGGTCCGTGAATCCTTCAGGCGCCGCGGCCCTTTCGTCCTGTCGCTGCCCGGCTCAGCTCTCCGGGTGCACCATGAGAAGGACGGCGCGATTGTTCGCGGCGTGACCTCGGTACAGGTGCGGCCGAGCGGCATCGAACCGGATGGAATCGCCTTCGGCCAGGTCGGTGGGGGAATCGGCCGGGCCGGTGGTGACGCGTCCGTTGGTGAGCACGAGACATTCCTCGACGCCGGGCAGGTGGGCGTCGGAGTGCTGGGTGCTCCCGGCGATGGCGACGTCGTAGACCTCCACGGTGCCGCGCAGTCTGATGCGGTGGAGCAGACGCGCGCTGACCGCATCGCCCTCGACCTGCGGCCGCCTGTCATCGGCGCGTACCACCTCCACCGTCGAGGCGGGCGTTTCCAGCAGCTCACCGAGGGACGCCTTCAGCGCGGTGGCCAGGGCCCACAGGGTGCTCAGGGTCGGGTTGCCCTGGCCCTGTTCGATGCCGTGCAGCGTGGTCTTGCTGATGCCACTGGCGGACGCCAGGTCGGCCAGCGATGTTCCGGCCGCCGTGCGCAGCCGGTGCACGTTCCGCCCGACGACTTGCGTAAGATCCATGCGTATCAGCATAGTGAGATATCTGTACCAGTAAAATGGTTCAGCATCGGAGGCGACATGACAGTGACGCGGCTGCGCGACATTCCGGGCATCGGCGTGGACACCGTTGGTGACGCGGCCGATGCCGTGGCCGACCCGGAGTTCCTGCGTCTGGAGAATCTCGACACCGACCTGCGGCCGCCCGCCGTCGCCATCGCCGCCACGCACGCCGCCATCGACGACGACGCGGCCAACAGCTATCTGCCCTTCCAGGGCCGTCGCTCTCTTCGCGCAGCCGCCGCGGCGCACGTCGGGCGCATCTCAGGGCGCCACTATGACGCCGACACCGAGTGCGTCAGCGTGGCCGGCGGGCTCAACGGCATCCTCAACACGCTGCTCGCCACCGTGGAGCCCGGGCAGGAGGTCGTGCTCTGCGACCCCGTCTACGCCGGCCTGGTCAACCGGGTCCGGCTCGCCGGCGGCATCCCCCGCTTCGTCCCCGCACAGCCCACCCCGGACGGCTGGACCATCGACGCCGAACGACTCGCCGACGCCGTCGGACCCGGCACGGCGGCGGTCCTGATGATGGGGCCGGTGATGCCGACCGGCCTCGTCCTGGACGACCGCCACTGGTCCGCCCTCGCCGACGCCTGCGAACGCCACAACGCTTGGTTGATCTACGACGCGGCCATGGAACGCATCCGCTTCGACGGCCGCCCCGCCAGCCACCCCGCGGCCCACGAGGGCCTGGCACGGCGTACCATCACCGTCGGTTCGGCCGCCAAGGAGCTGCGGCTCATCGGCTGGCGCGTCGGCTGGGTCGTCGGCCCTGCCGACATCATCGCCGACATCCGCCTGGTCGGCTTGACCAACGTCGTCTGCCAGGTCGGGCTGGCCCAAGACGCCGTGGCCGCCGCACTGGACGCGCCCGACGCCGATGCCGACGTCGCCGCCGCCACCGCCGAATGGCAACGGCGCTGCGAGGTGGTCCTGCACCAGCTCGCCGCCTACCCGGCCGTCCGGCCGCACGGCGGCTGGTCACTCCTCATCGACACCAGACCCCTGGAACTGACCGCTGTCGACCTGTCCCGCCGCCTGTTCGACCGGTCCAAGATCGCCGCCACCCCCATGGACGGCTGGGGTCCCAGCGGACGGCACTACCTGCGACTCGTGTTCGCCAACGAACCCGTCGAACGCCTCACCAGCCTCGGCGATCGCTTCGACCTGGCCATCCGATGACGGGCCGGCGCGTCCGATCACTGACTCCACGGAAGCGAGTCCTTGACATGGCCGTCGTCCACCGCACCACTCTCAAGCCGACCGGGCTGGAACCGCTCGCCCGCTGACCGTGACACCTCGGCGGCGCGGGCGAACCGGAACTGGGCAAGGCCGGCGGTATCACAACGTCCGGCTACGGACCCGACAGTTACCAGTTTGCCGGTGGCAAACCTCTTGAACTGATCGACGGCGCTGGGCTCCTGGCCCGCTGTCACGAACACAACATTTCCGCCTGCATCCCGCCGCGCGGGAAGCAGTCCTGAAATTCAGGAATGTTCGGATTTATCACCATAACGTGCTGGCACACCGGCAACCAGAGTCAGCCCACCGACCTGGCCCGCAGGACCGCCTCACTAATTAGCGCCTCAGGCGGTGCTAATCGCGGCGTCCGCCTGAGAGCTTTCGTCTACCCTGTCGCGAGAGCATGTCTGTGGAAAGGAACCGGAGTGGCGAAAACGTTCGAGAGCGGCGACATTCCGCTGGCGGACCTACTCAACCAGGCACACCAAGGAGTACTGCAGCTGCCCGATTTTCAGCGTGGGTGGGTTTGGGACGACGACCACATCGTGAGTCTGCTGGCCTCGGTCTCTCGCTCGTTCCCGATCGGCGCCGTGATGACGCTGGAGACTGGGAACGCTGACGTGCGATTCCAGCCCCGGCCACTCGAGGGAGTCCCGAGTTCTGCTGTGGCGGGCGACCCGAAGTACCTGCTGCTTGACGGCCAGCAACGTACAACCTCGCTCTACCTGGCGCTCCGGTCCGGAGCACCGGTCCCGACCCGAGATACCCGGAAGAAGGACGTCGAGCGTTGGTACTTCGCCGACATCGATGCGTGCATAGACCTCGACGCCGACCGAAATGACGCCATCCTGTCGCTACCGGCAGATAAGCGACGGGTGAATGCCCGCGGCGACGTCGTGCTCGACGCCTCCGCGACCAGGGTGCAGGTGCGGGCCGGCAAGGCGGGCCTCTTCCCACTCGACATCGTGCTCAACCCGGCGGCCACCACCGATTGGCAGCTTGCCTACTTAATGGCAGGATCGCCAGAGGAGCAGGTGAAGATCTGGAAGAGATTCCAGGAGGCGCTGATTCTGCCGTTCCTTCAATACAGCGTTCCGCGGATCGCGCTTGATCAGAAGACGACCAAAGAGGCCGTCTGCCAGGTCTTCGAGAAGGTGAACACTGGCGGCGTCGAGCTGACGGTCTTTGAACTGCTGACAGCAACGTACGCCGCGGAAAACTTTCGATTGCGCGACGATTGGGAGAGACGGCAAGCGACCTGGGCGGACGAGCCGCTGCTCGCAGATCTGGACGCCACGACCTTCTTGCAGATCGTCACGCTGCTCTGGACTCGTGGCCGCTGGGAGGAGCGCACCCGGGAACGCGTTCGCGGTGACCGCGTCCCGGCGGTGTCGGCCAAGCGACGCGACATGCTGTGGCTTCCGCTGAGCGAGTACCGGCGCTGGGCCGATGCCGTCACCGAGGCGTTGCAGAGGGTGGTGCGGTTCCTCCAGCGTGAGCGCATCTTCCGCGCCCGCGACCTCCCGTACAGCACCCAGCTCGTTCCCTTGACGTCGATCCTCACATTGCTCGGCGAGGCCGCGTTCACACCGGAGCCAACCGCGAAGTTGCGTCAGTGGTACTGGTGTGGGGTGTTCGGTGAGTTGTACGGCGGCACCACTGAAACCCGCTTCGCCAACGACCTGCAGGACGTGCTCGCGTGGGTTCAGGACGACGGTGAGGAACCGCGCACGGTGCGTGAGTCGCAGTTCCAGGCTGAACGGCTGCTGGGCTTGCGCACCCGCAACAGTGCCGCTTACAAGGGTCTCTACGCGCTCATGATGAAGCGGGGTGGTCGCGATTTCCGTACCGGCGAAACGATCGACGCGAAGGCGTACGCGGCCGACTCGATCGACATTCGCCACATCTTCCCTCAGAAATGGTGCGCGGCGAACGGTGTTGACAGCGCGTATGCCAACTGCATCGTCAACAAGACCGCTATCGACGGGCAGACCTGGGGATACATGGGCGCGAGCGCGCCGAGCAAGTATCTGGCCGCGATTGAATCCGGTGTGCCGGTGAGCCCACAGGACTTGGACGCTATCTGCAATAGCCACGACATCGACCCGGTCGCGCTTCGTCAGGACGACTTCGGCGCAGTCTTCGACGCGCGCTTCGAACGGCTGATCCGTCAGATTGAGGATGCGACCGGTCGGCCGGTGAACCGGGGTGACGGTCAGGACAGCCCCTTCTCCGTACAACGCGGCGCCGCCGCGTTGGCACGCGGTATCGAGGCGCTGATCAAAGCCGGGGAGAGCAAGGTCGTCGAGTTCAAGTCGACCGGTCGCAAGAACCTGGACACCGGACAGAAGGATCAGGCGATGGAGTGGGCGGTCATCAAGACGATCGCCGGCTTCATGAACGGTCACGGGGGGACGCTGCTCATCGGCGTTCAGGACGATGGGTCGGTGCTAGGTCTGGAAGAGGATCTGACCGTCTTCTCCAAGAAGAACACCGACGCCTGGGAGCAGTGGCTGACCGGCCTGCTCATCCAGGCCTTCGGCAAGGCTGTGACAGCCAACGTGACCGTCGCGTTCGGCACCATCGACGAACGCACGGTCGCCCGTATCAATGTCGCGCCTGCCTCAGCACCGGTTTATACAACGCGGACGAAGACGGGGGCGAAGGGAGCGGTCTTCCTCGTCCGGCTCAACAATACGACGCATGAGCTCGACGGGCCCGAAGCCTCCAAATATCAGCACGACCGATGGTTCAAATAGTCGCGGCCAAAACGATACGCTCGCATGCTAGCGCTCTCTTGTCGGCGGATTCATGCGGAGCGCCTACCCCTCGCGGCACCTTTTGATGGGGCCCGACGAGACCAGCGCGCGGGCCACACCCAGCACCTCGTGGTGGGAGGCCGATCCGGTGGAGGTACCTATCTCGCTACGCCTGCGCGGAGACAGGACCGCGCGGGGTCGCACCGCGTGTCTTTTACGAGCACACTCCCACTCTCGTATTTGATGCCAAAAAAAGCCAGCATCAGATTCTCCGCCAAACACGTTTGGGACGCCTATAACAAAGCGGATACGACCACTCCGAAGAGCATGAGCAAACGAATCCCTGGCGACCCGCTGAGAGCGCCTCTGCACCGCGAGCTGCAAGGTGCCATCCCCGGCTTGGAGGATCCTGACGAAGCGCCGTCCGGCACCATCCAGGCCAATCGAGCCAACTCGATTGCGCAGTGCCGCAATGCGTGGCCGCTAACGAACCCGGGCCAGGAGAAAGTGGACTGTGACGAGTTCCCCTTCGCGAGCACCAAGGAGGGCTCTTTGGGGGCGCAGGGAAACTACAGCGTGCGGTACATACCCGATAGTGATAACCGCGGCTCGGGTAGCATGCTCGGGCTCTTCTACGAGCGAACTCGGCGGCTAGCCGGGGATCCGTTCTGGGTCATGGCCGTTCCACTTCCAGGCGACCGCTAAGCATCCATCAGCCGCGCCGCCTATGGTTACTGCAAGATGGTCGCAGGCGGCGTGGCGCGATTCCGAAGGCGGAGGACGTGAACGACGCGAGATTCGAGGAGTTGCTCGAGGCTGGTCTCTCTGGCGGGATGTCCCTGACGTGGTGCAGGGGCTTGAACATCGAGGAGGTCGGCCGTCGATTCGGTGCGACTGTGCCCGGACAGTGGGTGACGTACGAAGAATTCTCCGAGGAATACTACGACGAGGAGGACATCGTTCTCATCGCGAAGGTGGGCGACTGGCACGTCGCCTACGAGCCGCTCGGATTCCAGGGGCCGCGGCCGGAGGTTGCGAGCGGGCTGTCCAAACAGGGCCACGCACTGAGCGTCTTCTGGAACGTCAACATGGACACGGAACTAACCTACGCGGTCGGCGGCCGGGTGCTCGTCTCCTTCGACCTTCTGCGCCCTGAGGAGCGCTACGGCGCCGACCCGTCGGTACTGGACGGAAAACTCCATGAAACCGGGCTGATATCCAATGACGTCCATGACGTGCGCAAGGGCGCTCTCGCTCTGGGGGAACTGGTGAGCGGCGAGGGCCTCACCCTGCAGTGGCTCTGTGGCTCGCACCTGATGCTCCGGATCGACGCCCCCATACCCGAGTCGATCGTGCCGCTCGGATACCTTCATCCGCGAATGGCCTTTCTGGACGCGCCGGACTTCGCCGGCCTCCTCGCCGGGGCGCCCACTGTGGATCTGGCGCCCGCGATCGTCCGGTATCTCGATGAAATCGCCGTTCGGATCGGCAGCGACGAAAATTCGACCGAAGACGTACGTCGCCGCCTGCGTCAGCCGGACCCCATGGTCGCCGCGAAAGACGGCCTCGATGCGATACGCCAGATGAGCGTGAAACACATTGATGACCACCGCCGTCTTGTTGTCCTGCAAAGGCTCTTGTCCCAAATCAAGTGAAGGCGTGCAACACCTGCCACGGCCGGCCCGGTCTCGCTCATGGGCGCGGTCAGCACCATGGTGTCTTCGATCACGTGGTGGGCACCCCGCCGGCTGGGGTCTTTGCCCGCGCATCGCGCAGCGCAACGTAGTCAACTGGCGCGGCGTCGGCCAACTCCAGGCTGGCCGGCACGGCGGCGCCCACCACCGTTTTTGGAAACCGGGGCGATGAAGCGCACCCCTGCGCCCTGTAGGTCCCGCACATTGTCAGATCACCATGGCGTCAGCGGCAACACGGACCCAGCCCTCCTTCTCGCCGAGCGTGTCGCACAGGTAGCGCAATCCCTGCTCGATCGCGGCGTAGAACTGCCCGATGGTCTCGTAGTTGTTGTCCTCCGGCGGGGCGCCGGGCGGTGCCAGCTGTTCCAGGCGCAGGAACATCTCCAGCACTTCGGGGCCGAACGGGACCAGCGACAGCTCGAGGTCGCCGTGGGGCAGCTTGCGGGGATGAAGCGGCAGCATCTCGGGCGTGTCGAGCCGCGGGGCGCCGCCGACGGCGTTGAGCAGGTTCGCCGCCAGCGCCAGGTGCAGCATCTCCTCCACGAAGACGCCGCTCACCACCTCCACCACCGCCGGGTTAGGCTCCGGGTCGAGGGAGTACAGCGCCGTCAGGTACGGCGGCAGCGTCGCGTGCTCCAGCTCGATCGTCCATTGCAGGTGCTCGCGGAGGCTGTCGAGCGTGTCGATCCGAGGCTCGGGCAACGTAGCCACCCGGCCGCGAGCCGTCCTCCAGCACCTCCACCGCGTCGCGCAGCACCCGCAGAGAGATCTCCTCGCGCTCGACGTCCGTCGGGTCGTACAGCCACTCGGTGACCGGCCGCCCCATCTCCTCCTCCGGGTGGCTGGCCTCGGCGATGATCAGCTCCTCCTCGATCTCGACGTGCAGCTCGTACAGGAACTCGTTCTGACCGTTCGGGGTGCTCATGTCTCCTCCATGGGTTGTACGGCCGGTCTGCTGACCGCGTGGATCAACCGGACGGCGATCCGGCCGGTGGCGAACAGGTGGGCGAAGCGCTCGCCCTGGCGGGCCGCCGCGCTGAGCCTGGCGCTCGGCGAGCCCGTCACCTACCAGGCGGTCAGCCCCGACATGATCCGGGCCGCGGGGTTCCCGGGCGCGGGCGAGGTCGGCAACATGCTCCAGTACCTGATCGCGGCCGGACATCGCCGAGCTCATCGACTTCGAGCTGCTGCGCGAGCTCAACCCGAGGCTGCAGTTCGACACGTGGCTGGCCGCCCACCGCGACACCATCCCGCGCTGACCGGCACCCGTCCCAGATCGGGGCCGAGGAGTTCGCCGAGGCGGCCCGCCCTGGGGGCGAGGCCGCCGGCTGGTTGATCGCTTTCGATCGTGCGGGCCTCCCCCATCGTGAGGCGTTCTTCGCGAGGGTGCGCGAGCGCTTCGCCCCTCCCGGTCCGGTTGAGGAGCTGTGGGACGGCTACCGCAGATGCATGCCAGACCCCGTCCGCTGCCCCGGAAGTACTGGTAGGACTGTCCGGACTGCGCGCCGCGGGATGGTTGGTCGGGATCGTCACCGACGGGGCAATCGTCAGCAACGGGACAGCGGACGACCGACTCGGCATGATCCAGCGAACAAGCCTGGCCGACGCCGTACGACGCCTACGCGCTCTCGGGCATCGGGGAGCGTCCTTGGATGCGCCAGGGCATGTGCTGGAGAGTCCAGGTGTTGCCGTCCGGGTCGGCGAAGCGAGCGTAGTAGACGCCGCCCAGGTCCTCGACCGGACCCACGTCCGCACCGCGCTCCAGGAGTGCCTTACGGGCCTCCTCGATGTCACTCACCACCAGGTGCAGGCCGCGCAACGTGCCGACCGGCATGTCGAGGGACGAGATGCCCTCGGTCAGGGTGATCGAGCAGGCCGAGCCCGGCGGGGTGAGCTGAACGATGCGAACCCCGTCCGAGGGCCGCACGTCGACGTCCACGTGGAAGCCGAGGCGGTCGGCGTAGAAAGCCTTGGCCCGGTCGATGTCCGTGACGGGCACCGGGACGAGTTCGAGGAGAAGCGCACCGGGATGGACGGGCGGTCCAGTGAGGCCGGCCGGGATATCGGCGGTGTCGGCCGGGATTTCGGTCCGCGTGGGCTGGGTGTCGGTCATTACCGTTCGCCTTTCAAGGTCGTCTCGTTGAGCATCTCGGCGAGACGGTCGTACGCCTCGCCAGCGCCGCGTTTCATGGGGGTACGGAGCACGCTGTCGCGGACCTCCCGCGAGGGGTAGCGCACTGTGATGGTCATCGCGGTTCGGCCGCCCCGCTCGTCGAAGACGGTGGTGACGAGGGCCTCACCTGCGTCCCAGCCGTCATGGACCTCGCTCTGGACCAGCCGGCCGGGCGCATCGACCTCGTGGAACACCCCGCGTTGGCCCAACTCGGCACCGTCCGGCCCGCGCGACACGAAGCGCCAGACACCGCCCGGACGCAAGTCGATCTCACAGACGACGAGGTGCCAGCCGCGCGCGCCGTGCCACCGCCGGAGCAACTCGGGCCGGGTGAACGCGTCGAAGACGAGCCGGCGGGAGGCGGCGAACGTCCTGGTGAGTACGAGGTCGGTGTCGGACACCGCCCGTACCGTCAGGCCTTCGGTCTGCTCCTGCCGCGACATCATGGGCTTTCCCGTTCGACGGTGTCCGGTCCGCCGGACTCGAGCTCGCCGAGTAGGTCGTCCAGCCTCTGATAGCTCTCCTCCCAGTAGGAGCGGTAGTTCGCCAGCCACTCCATGGCGTCCTTGAGCGGGCCGGCCTCCAGCCGGCGGGGCCTGCGCTGCGCGTCGCGTCCACGCGAGATCAGTCCGGCCCGCTCCAGCACCCGCAGGTGCTTGGAGATGCCGGGCTGGCTCATCGCGAACGGCGCAGCCAACTCGGTCACCGTGGCCTCGCCCTCCATCAGCCGGGCCAGGATCGCTCGCCGGGTCGGGTCGGCCAGCGCGGCGAACGTCGCGTCGAGAACGTCGGCGGCCATGTTGATTACCCTTCGGTTTTATAACTGAATGGTTTTGTACCGTACCGGGTTCGGCATCGTCAAGAGATTCGGGTCAGTGCCCACACCGGGCGGATGTCGTCCAGATGGCGGGTGATCATGGTTTCGCCTGTGCGGTCGATGACAGGCGGCGCACGATGCGGGAGGTGTCCAGGAACGTGATCCGGTCGGGGTCGATCCCGGGCGTGGTGGGGGCGGTGCAGATGAGGGTGCCTGACGCCTCACCTCGTGGGGCGCGTCGTCCGGGCGGAGGCGCGGGAAGGGCAGAATCGGGGCGTGCGGATCGGGATGCTGGGGCCGTTGGAGCTCCGGGCGGATGACGGGGCACCTGTCGAGGTGGGCGGGGCGCGGCTGCGGGCGGCGCTGATCGTCCTGGCGCTCTCCCCCGGGCAGGTGGTGCCCATGGCGCGGCTGGTCGACGGGGTGTGGGGTGAGCGCCCGCCCGCCGGAGCGGTCAACGCGGTGCAGGCGCTGGTGTCGCGGCTGCGCCGGGCGCTGCCCTCGGTCCCGATCGAGTCCCACCCCGCCGGCTACTTCCTGGCTGTCGAGCCGGACACGGTGGACGTCGTGCGGTTCGAGCGGCTGGCCGCGGCGGGGCGTTCCGCGGCGGCGGGCGACCCGGCCGGCGGGGCGCGGATCCTGCGGGAGGCGCTGGCGCTGTGGCGCGGTCCGGCGCTGGTGGACGTGGCGGGGGCGGACTTCTTCGCCGCGCCGGTCGCCCGGCTGTCGGAGCTGCGGCTGTCGGTGCTGGAGGATCGGGTCGAGGCGGATCTCCGCGTGCCGTCCCTCGACGGGGCGGGTGCCGCGTTGGTCGTGGAGCTGACGTCGCTGGTCGCCGAGCACCCGCTGCGTGAACGGCTGGCGGGGGCGCTGATGCGCGCGCTGTGCGCGACCGGACGGCGGGCGGAGGCGCTCACCGTCTACGGGCGGGCGCGGCGGGCCCTCGCCGAGACCCTGGGCGCTGATCCGTCGCCCGAGCTGTCGGCGCTGCACACCGCGATCCTGCGCGGCGAGGTGGCCGCAGCACCCGGAGCCCCTGCCGCGGCGCGCGCGGCGGACGTCGCGGCGGGGGCTCCCGGTGATGCGGTGCGGACGAATCTGCGGGTGCCGCTGACCGGGCTCGTCGGGCGGGAGAACGACCTGAAGCGGGTCGGCGACCTGCTGGCCGGGCATCGGCTGGCCACGCTCACCGGCCCCGGCGGGTCGGGCAAGACGCGGCTGGCCGGCGAGGCGGCCCACGCGTTCCTCGACCGGCGGCCCGGCGGGGTGTGGCTGGTGGAGGTGGCGCCGGTGCGGGAGGCGGCCGAGGTTCCGCGGGCGGTGCTGGCCGCGCTGCGGATCGGTGAGCAGGCGTGGGGAGAGCCCGTGCCCGAGGGCGACCCTGCCGACCGGCTCGTGGCCGCACTCCGAACCCGGGACCTGTTGCTCGTCCTGGACAACTGCGAGCACCTCGCCGACGCGGTGGCGGCGCTCGCCGACCGGCTGCTCGGCGAGTGCCCGCACCTGCGCATCCTGGCCACCAGTCGCGAGCCCCTGGGTCTGACCGGCGAGGCGCTGTGGCCGGTCGAGCCGCTCGCCCTGCCGCCGGAGGGCGCGGACGCCGCCGAGGCGATGAGGTACCCGGCGGTCAGGCTGCTGGACGAGCGGGCGCGGGCGGCGAGCCCCGGGTTCGAGGTGAACGAGGACACGGCGGCGGCCGTGGTGCGGATCTGCCGGGCGCTGGACGGCATGCCGCTGGCCATCGAGCTGGCGGCGGCACGGCTGCGCACGATGACCGCCGAGCGGCTGGCCGAACGGCTGGGCGACCGGTTCCGGCTGCTCACCGGCGGCAGCCGGGTCGCGCTGCCCCGGCACCGTACCCTGCGGGCGGTGGTGGACTGGAGCTGGGACCTGCTCTCGGACGAGGAGCGGGCGCTGCTGCGGCGGCTCGCCGTCTTCTCCGGCGGCGCGACACCGGAGGCCGCCGAGCAGGTCTGCGCGGACGACCGCGCCACACCGGACGCCGCCGAGCAGGTCCGCGCGGACGGCGGCACTACACCGGAGGCCGCCGAGCAGGTCTCCGCGCACGACGGCACTACACCGGACGCCGCCGAGCGGGTCCGCGCGGACGGCGGCCTCGTCACCCGGCGGGCGGTGGGAGAGGCCGGGGGTGGTGAGCGGGTGCTCGGGCTGCTGTTCGGGCTGGCCGACAAGTCGCTGCTGGTGGTCTCCGACGACGAGGGGCCGCGGTTCGGAATGCTGGAGACGATCCGGGAGTACGCCCTGGAGCGGCTGCGCGAGGCCGGCGAGCTGGAGCGGGTGCGCCGCGCCCACGCGGCCTGGTTCGCCGCGTTCGCCGAGGCCGCCGACCCCCGTCTGCGCCGCGCCGGCCAGGCCGTGTGGCTGCGGCGGCTCGCCGCCGAGCGCGCGAACGTGGACGCCGCCGTGCGCGACGCCCTCGCCGCGCGCGACCACGCGACCGCGGTACGGCTGGTGGCGGCGATGGGCTGGTGCTGGTTCCTCGACTGGTCGCTGAGCGGCCACAAGGCGGAGGGGGCACGACTGGCCGCCGAGGTGCTGGCCATGCCCGGCCTGGGCCTCCCGTACGAGGGCCCGGTCGAGGGAGCGGTGGAAGGAGTGGCGGACGGCAGGGTCGTGGCGGCGGCCTGTGCCGTCGCCGCGCTGTTCGAGCTGAACGGGCACGGTGACGAGCGGCGGGCCGGGGAGTGGATCCGGACTGCCGAGGGGATCGCTGCGCGGACGTGGTGTCCCCACCCGCTGGCCCGGCTGATCGGGCCGCTCAGCCGCATGCCGGCCGACTCCGGCGCCTTGGAGGCGGGCGCCTTGGAGGGGCTGTTCGCCGACGAGGACCCGTGGGTGCGGGCCATGGCGCGGATGAACCAGGCCCTCGCCTGGATCGAGGCCGGGCGCCGGCACGGTGAGGCGGAGGCGGCGCTGGAGAGCGCCCTGGCCGGGTTCCGGGCGATCGGGGAGCGGTGGGGCGTCTCCTCCGCGCTCACGGCGCTGGGCGGGCTGGCCTCCTGGCGGGGCGACCTGGAAGGGGCGGCGGGTCGTCACGAGGAGGCGATCGCCGTGGTCACCGAGGTGGTGCCCGGCGAGGACGTGTGGCAGATGCGGCTGAAGCTGGCCCACCTGCGCTGGCTGGGCGGCGACGCGGACGGCTGCGCGGCGGCCCTGGCGCGCGCCGAGCGGGACACCGAGCGGATCGGCCTGCCCGACGGGCGGGTGGCGGTCGCGTACACCAGGGCGGAGCTGGCCCGCTGGGCCGGTGACCCCGGCGCGGCCCGCGCGTACCTGGCCCGGGCCGAGGACCTGGCGCGGGGCATCCCGGTGAGCTGGGGGTTCCGGGCGATGGTGCTGGACTCGCTGGCGTACCTGGACGCGCTGGCCGGTGACCTGGAGTCGGCGCGCGCCCATCGCGCCGCCGCGCTGCCCTGGGCGTTGCGGTCGATGAGCGCCCCGGCGGTCGGGCTGCTGCTGGTGGGCGTCGCCGACCTGGCCCTGCGGCGCGGGCGGCCGCGCGAGGCGGCGCGGCTGCTGGGGGCGAGCCGCGCCGTGCGGGGCACGCCGGACCTGTCGCAGCCCGACGCGGCGCGCGTGGAGGCGGCCGTCCGGGACGCGCTCGGCGACGCGGGGTACGCCGAGGCCGAGCGGGGCGGCAGGGACGCGACGGTCGCGACGGTGCGGGAGCTCGTCGAGCCCACCCTGACCCCCTGAAGCTAGCTGCCCGGGGGCACCGGGGTGAGGCGGTGGTCCCGCGGCGGCTCGACGCCGAGCAGGTGCCGTACGAGGAAGTCCCACTTGCGGCGGTTGACGTAGTGCTCGTACCCGGCGAACACGTGGTCGGCCCCTGGCACCACCAGCAGCTCGAAGTCCTTGTCCGCGGCGATGAGCCGCTCGGCCAGGCGCAGCGTCTGGTGCGGCGAGACCTGCGTGTCGAGGCCGCCGTGGACGAGCAGCAGCCTGCCGGCGAGCCGGTCGGCGAGGTCCACGTTCGACGCGGCCGCGTACGTCTCCTCGTCGTACGGCCCGTTGTACGCCTCCGTCGTGCCCGGATCGCCGAACCGGGCGTCGTGCGGACCGGCCTCGGCCACCCCCACCGTGAAGACGTCCGGATGGCCGAGCATGGCCCGGACGGCGGCGTGACCGCCCGCGGAGATGCCGAACACCCCCACCCGATCGAGGTCCATCCACGGCCGGTCCGCGCCGAGCTCGCGCAGGGCGGCGACGTGGTCGTCCAGACCGCCGTCGCCGAGCCGCCGGTACGACGCGTCGTGGAACTCCTTGCTGCGCCCCGGCGTCCCGCGCCCGTCGAGGGCGATCACGACGAACCCGAGCGCCGCCACCGCCTCGGCGTCGTAGCCGTGCCAGCCGGGGTCGAACGAGGGGCTCACCCGGGTCACGGCCGGGAAGGGGTACAGGTGGTGCAGCACCGGATACCGCCGGGCGGGGTCGAACCCGTGCGGCCGGTGCAGCACCCCGTACACGTCGGTCCGCCCGTCCGCCGCCTTGACGCGGAACCGCTCGGGCGCGCTCCAGCCGGCCGCGACGAGCCCGGTGATGTCGGCGCGCTCCAGCTCGACCAGCACGCTCCCGTCCCGGCCGAGCACGCGGGTCACGGGGGGCGTGCCGGTGGTGGAGGCGGTGTCCACGACGTACCCGCCGCCGGGCGGCACGACGGCCGCGTGGTCCAGGTCGTCGCCGGTGATCCGCTCCACGCCGGAGCCGTCCAGCCCGGCCCGGCACACGGTACGGCGGTACGGGTCGTCGGGGACGAGCCCGGAGGCGGTGAAGGTGACGACCCGGCGCGCCTCGTCCACGTGCAGGATCTCCTGGACAGCCCACTCCCCCGACGTCACCTGGTGGCGGAGCTCGCCGGTGCGCGCGTCGTACAGGTAGAGGTGGCCCCAGCCGTCACGCTGCGAGTACCACAGCACCTCGTCCCCGCCGGAGTCTCCGCCGGAGCCGCCGCCGGAGCCCCCGCCGGACAGGACGCGCACGAGGTGGGGCCGGTCGAGCCGCTGCGACGGCTCCACCCGCGTGGCCCCGCTCTCCTCCACCAGGGTCGTCACCTCGCCGGTGGCCGGGTCGAGCCGGCGCAGCCGCAGGGTCCGCGCGTCCCGGGAGCGGCTCAGGTAGTGGACGGCCGAGCCGTCCTCCGACCACCACGCCCATCTCAGCAGGATCGGCGACATCGTCGGCATGGCCTCAGGCTCCGCGCCGGCGGGCACGGCCGCGCCCGTGGCCACGTCGAGCACGACCAGCTCGGCCTCCGGAAGCCGCTCGTCACCGGGGTACGGCTGGCGCAGCGTCACCAGCCGCGGCTCGCCGCCGCCCGCCGGCGCGGCCTCGACCAGGTGCGTGAGCCGTACGCCGTCCTGGACGGTGCGGTGCGTCAGCACGCGGGTGGAGTCGGGGGACCAGGCCACCGCGGGAGGCGCGTGCGGCAGGCCGAGGCGCTTCAGGAACGGGGAGTACATGAAGAAGTCGGGGCTCGCGCCGTAGTCGTGGTCGGCGTCGCCGTCGGAGGTCAGCGGCCGTTCCCCGCCGTCCTCCAGGGAACGGACCCACAGGTCGTGGCCGCGGCGGAACACCGCGAGCCGCCCGTCGGGCGAGCGCGCCTCCAGGGGCCCGGTCGGCGGCGGGCCCGGGACGCGCTCGCACGCCGAGCCGTCGGCCCGGCACCGCCAGCGCTCCCCGAACGCGTCGAACTCGACATCCCCGCTCCCCCCGCTGTCCCCGCCCGGCGGGCCGGTGAGGACGTCGAGGGCGGCGATCGGCAGCGCGCGGGCGTCCACCTGCTGTCCCGACGCCTCCGCCAGCGCGGCCGCGACCTTGTCGTGGTCGAACGCGGGCTCCCGCGTGCCCGCCTCCGGGTCCACGAGGACGAACCGCGTGCCCTCGGCGGCGTCCACCGCGTACCAGAAGCGGGCTCCCCCGTCGATCCACCGGGGCGTGATCTCGCCGCCGCGGACGAGCCGGCGGCGGTTGTGGCGGAGCAGCAGCTCGGCGGCCTGGTAGGCGGACGCGTCCAGGCGTGCCGGGGTGCCGGGCGAGATGTGGGGCGGCGTCATGGCGGTCGTTCCTCTCCTGCGGGGACCGCGTCGTGTCCGCGGCCCCCTCTGGCGGGTCACCGTGATGCTCGCGGAGGCCGCCGACAGCCGCTTGAGCGATCGTTGACAGATCGCTGACACGCCCGCGCGGAGGGCCGGACGGGGGCCGTCACATGCGCTCGCGCGGACGGTGAGCGGGAGCCGTCACATCCGCCCGCGCGGATGTGCCAGAGTCATGACGGCACACGCGCGTGAAGGAGAACACACCGATGACCCCGGCTCCGCCCCGTACCGCGCTCCGGCGCAAGCAGGACGTCCTCGACCGGCTCGCCGGTGACGTCGACGCCTGGGTGTCCACCGCCGGCCCCGACGGCTGGCAGCCGCACCTGGTGCCGCTGTCGTTCCTGTGGGACGGCGCCACCCTGCTCCTGTCCACGGCGGCGGACAGCCCCACGGGCCGCAACCTGCGGCACAGCGGGCGGGTCCGGCTCGGGCTCGGCCACACCCGCGACGTGACCGTGATCGAGGGATCCGTCGAGACCGTGCCGCCCGCCGGACTGCGGGAGGGGGAGGGCGACGCCTTCGCCGTCAAGACGGGCTTCGACCCGCGCGCGCTCTCGACGCCGTACCTCTACTTCCGCGTCACGCCGCTGCGGATCCTGGCGTGGCGGGAGGAGAACGAGCTGAAGGGCCGCGAGCTGATGCGCGAGGGCCGCTGGACCGTGGCCTGAGGCACCGTACCCGCATCCCCGGGGCGGCGGCCTCTAGGATGGCGCGTCATGACCGTTCCAGACGTCTTCCAGCTGCGCAGGGACTCGGCCCTGCGGGCGGCCCGGCGCCCCCGGGGGCCGGAGCTGGCCGCCGTCGGCGACGTGGAGGGGCCCGGCGGGCTCCGGCTCCGCCACTACCGGCCCTCCCCCGAGGCGCGGCCGCTGGTGGTGTTCCTGCACGGCGGGGCCTGGGTGATCGGCGACCTGGACACCCACGACCGCACCTGCCGGCGCCTCGCCGCGCGCTGCGACGTCGAGGTGCTGGCCGTGGACTACCGGCGCGCCCCCGAGCACCCCTACCCCGCGGCCGTGGACGACGCGGTCGCGGTCCTGCGGTGGGCCCGGCCGGCGGCGGTGGCCGGTGACAGCGCGGGCGGGTACCTGGCGACGATGGCGTGCCTGCGGCTGCGGGACGAGGGCGGGCCGCTGCCGGCCGCGCAGATCCTCCTCTGCCCGAACACCGACCTGACGCTGTCGATGCCCAGCGTCGCGGAGAAGGGGTCCGGGTACGGGCTCGACGCCGGCTTCCTGTCCTGGGCCGTGAGCCAGTGGACGTCCGGCCCGGAGGTCCGTGACGACCCGCGGGCGAGCCCTCTGACGGCGGCGGACCTGCGCGGCATGCCGGACAGCATCGTTGTCACGGCCGAGCACGACCCGCTGCGCGACGAGGGTGACGCGTACGCGCGGCGGCTGGCCGAGGCGGGGGTGCGGGTGACGCACCGGCAGGAGCCGGGGCTCGTCCACGGCTTCATCCAGAACATGGACCTCACCTCGCCCGAGGCCGCCGCCGCCCACGAGCGGCTCTTCCGGGACATCGCCGGCATGCTGGGCGGCCGGGACGGTCACTCGGCCCCGCGGTAGGCGTACAGGTCGTCGACGAACTTGCGCTTGAGGGCCGGCACGCGGTCCACCACGGTGAAGTAGCCGCGCATGCCGGCCAGCAGGGCGCGGCCGATGACCGGCTTGTGCGCGGCGCCGTCGCCGTCCATGCGGCTCAGCGAGTCCTTCACGCGGGCGAAGCCGTACGGGATCATCTGGCGTTCGTAGGCGGCGACGGCGTCGAGCACCGGCTTGCCGCCGGCAAGCTCCCGGCACAGCAGCATGGCGTCGCGCAGCGCGGTGTTGGCCCCGACGCCCTGGCCGGGGGTCATCGTGTGGATCGCGTCGCCGAGCAGCGTGACGTTCGTGGTGGGCCAGGGGTCGACCGGGACGGAGGTGCGGATGTTGATCGGGAAGCAGCTCCCGGGGTCGGCCAGCGTGAACAGGCGGCGCAGGTCCGGGTGCCAGTCCCCGGTCATGCCGAGGGCGACGTCCACGAGGTCGGCGCCCCGCAGGTCCATGATCCCGGCGGGGAAGCGGGAGGCGGCGGCCGACAGGCCCCAGTTGATGTAGTCGCGTGTGTTGTCGTAGAGCAGGCCCGGCCAGCGCTCGATCAGCTCCCGTTCGCTGCCGCCCACGTCGTGCTTGATCCCGCCCTCGCGGCCCCACTTGAACTCCATGACGTGCCAGATGCAGAACATGCCCCTGGGCGCGAACATCGCCGAGATGCCGTAGAACATCTCCGGCGTGAGCAGCCGCCGCGTCTCCTCGGTGATCGGCACCTTGGCGGAGATGGCGATGATGCCGCTGTCCTTGATCTGGGCGTGCGGGAGGTACTGCCGGCGCACGCGGGAGCCGGTGCCGTCGGCGGCGACGAGCAGGTCCCCGGTCGCGCTGCTGCCGTCGGCGAAGAAGGCGGTGACGGTGCCGTCGGCGTCGCGCTCGTAGCGGGTGAACTCCTTGCCGAAGTGGACGACGTCCTCCATGCCGGTCAGCAGCACCTGGCGCAGCGTCATCCGCGACACCGAGCGTTCGGTGTTGACCGGGTCGTCGTCGTCGGGGCGGAGCGGGAAGGACGCCGTGGTGCCGCGCTTCTCGGTGAGGACGTTGAAGAAGCGCGGGGCGCGGGCGCAGGTGGCGGCGAACGTGTCGAACAGCTCGGGCGGCAGGCACTCCTTCAGCGCCCGGTTGCCGGTGGGGTCGATGCCGACGCGGTAGCCGTGCAGGCCGTCGGCGCGGGTGCGGTCGCGCTCGTAGACGGCCACGGGGACGCCGGCCCGGCGCAGGCCGTGGGCCAGGCACATGCCGCCGGTGCCGGCGCCGATGATGATGACACGCATGACAGGTCCTCTCCGAGGCACAAGGGAAGGGATTCATCTCGTTCGTCATGTATCTTGATGTTCGAGACGTCTTTATCTTGAAGTTCGAGAGGCTTGAATGTCAAGGAGAATTCCGGGCGAGCTCCGCGACGCCGTGGGCGAGGAGATGCGGCTGATGCAGGCCGCGGTCGACTCCTTCGACGAGGCGGCCGCCGGCGTCCTCGGCGTGAACCGGACGGACCTGAGGTGCCTGGAGATACTCGCCCAGGGCCCGGTCATCCCGAGCGTGCTGGGGCCGGCGCTCGGCCTGACCACGGGCAGCGTCACCGCGATGCTCGACCGGCTGGAGAAGCTCGGCTACCTCACCCGCTCCCCCGACCCCTCCGACCGCCGCAAGGTCGTCGTGCGGATCACCGAGGAGGCCGGCGCCAGGACGTGGGACCTGTACGGGCCGTTCGTCGCCGAGGGCGAGACCATGATGGAGGACTTCACGCCCGAGGAGCTGGAGCGGGTGGCCGCCTTCCTGCGCCGCTCACGCGAGATGTACGAGCGGCACGTGGAGCGGGTGCGCGCCCAGCCGGTGGCCAGACGGCGGGGCGCGCGCCGGTAGCCGCACCACGCGAGGGGGCGCGCCCTCGCGTCGGAATGGCGGCCGGCGGCACGCCGCGCTACAGCCCCTGTCGTCGCCGCACGTCGGTCGTGAGCTTCGCCAGCAGGCGCACGAGCGTGGCCCGTTCGTCCTCGGACAGGCCCGCGACCAGGCCGGCCTCACGGCTGAGCACCGAGTCGACCGATCGCTCGATCAGCGCGTGTCCCTCGTCCGTCAGCGACACGTCGACGCTCTTGCGCCCCGTCGCGCCCGGTGCCCGCCGCACCAGACCGTCACGCTCCGCGCGGGCGACGCGCTGGGAGATCGCGCCGGCCGTCACCAGGGTGCGGCCGGCCAGCTCGCGGGTGGACAGCGTGTACGGCGGGCCGGAGCGGCGGATCACCGACAGCAGGTCGAGCGTGGCCGCGTCGATGCCGGCCGCGCGCAGGACACGGACGCGGTCGTCGGCGAACATCTTCGCCAGCCGCCAGATGGGCGTGACGATCTCGATGGAGTCCGTGGGCGTGCCCGGACGCTCGCGCTGCCAGGCCGCCGCGATCTCGGCCGGCTCGGCCGGGTTGTCGGTCACTGTCGGCCCTCCGCTATGTTTAGACCTAAACGATAACACCGCCCAGGGGAGGAAGCGTGACCAGAACTGTCCTCGTCACCGGAGGCACCAGCGGCATCGGGCGCGCCGTCGCCGCGCTCTTCGCGGCCGACGGCGCGGAGGTCCACATCACCGGGCGGCGCCCCGACACCGTCGAGCCGGCCGCCAAGGAGCTGGGCGTGCACGGCATCGCCTGCGACGCGACCATGCCCGACCAGGTCGCCGAGCTCGGCGCGCGGCTGGACGGCCCGCTCGACGTGCTCGTCAACACCGCCGGTGGACTGCCGGAGACGCCGCCGGCCGGGATGCCGCCCCTGGAGGCGCTGGCCGCGGAATGGCAGTCGAGCGTGTCGACCAACCTGTTCACCGCGGTCCTCACCACCGCCGCGGTCCGCGACAAGCTGACCGCGGGCTCCTCGATCATCAGCATCGGGACGATCGGTGCGGAACGCCGCGGCGGATCCTACGGCGCGGCGAAGGCGGCGCTGGCCGCCTGGAACGCCGCGCTCGCCGCCGAGCTCGGCCCGCGCGACATCACCTGCAACGTCATCTCCTCCGGCTACGTGACCGGCACCGGCTTCTTCGGCGGCGGCATGACGGAGGCGCGCCACCAGGCGCTCGTCGAGGAGACGCTGCTCAAGCGGCCGGGCACGCCCGGCGACATCGCGCAGACCGTCTTCTTCCTCGCCTCGCCCGGTGCGCGCCACATCACGGGACAGACCATCCACGTCAACGGCGGCGCCTTCACCACACGCTAGCCTCAGCCGTCAGCCGTTGGTTGACGCCAGGGGCGCTCAGGACACGTAGAGCCGCAGGTGATCGGCCGTCAGGGAGGTGCCCGTGGCCACCAGGTCGGCCGGGGTCCCCGAGAACACCACCTGGCCGCCGTCGTGGCCGGCTCCCGGTCCCAGGTCCACGATCCAGTCGGCGTGGGCCATCACCGCCTGGTGATGCTCGATGACGATCACCGTGTTGCCGTCGTCCACCAGCCGGTCCAGCAGCCCGAGCAGCTGGTCCACGTCCGCCAGGTGCAGGCCGGTGGTCGGCTCGTCCAGGACGTACGTCGTGCCGTTGCGGGCCATGTTGACGGCCAGCTTGAGCCGCTGCCGCTCGCCGCCCGACAGGGTGGTGAGCGGCTGCCCGAGCGTGAGGTAGCCGAGGCCGGCGGCGGCGAGCCGGTCGAGGATCGTCCGCGCCTGGCCGGAGCCGAAGAACTCGAGCGCCTGCGCCACCGGCATGGCCAGCACCTCGCTGATGTCGCGGCCCCGCAGCCGGTACGCGAGGACCTCCGACGTGAACCGCCTGCCCTCGCACTCCTCGCACACCGACGCCACCTCGGCCATCATGGCCAGGTCCGTGTAGACGAGACCGATGCCCTTGCAGGCCGGGCAGGCGCCCTCGGAGTTGGCGCTGAACAGGCTCGCCTTCACCCCGTTGGCCTTGGCGAACGCCGTCCGGATCGGGTCGAGCAGCCCCGTGTAGGTGGCCGCGTTGCTGCGGCGCGACCCGCGGATCGGCGACTGGTCGGCCACCACGACGCCCTCGCGTCCCGCGACGTACCCGTGGATGAGCGAGCTCTTGCCCGAGCCGGCGACGCCCGTGACGACGGTGAGGACGCCGAGCGGGAGGTCCACGCTCACGTCGCGCAGGTTGTGCCGCGTGGCGCCGCGGACGGGCAGGTGACCGGTGGGGCGGCGGGCGTCCTGGCGCAGCTTGACGCGGTGGCTGAGGTAGCGGCCGGTCAGCGTGCCGGAGGCGCGCAGCCCGTCGAGGTCGCCGGCGTAGCAGACGTGGCCGCCCTGGGCGCCGGCGCCGGGGCCGAGGTCCACGACGTGGTCGGCGATGGCGATGGTCTCCGGCTTGTGCTCGACGACGAGCACCGTGTTGCCCTTGTCGCGCAGCCGCAGCAGCAGGCCGTTCATGCGCTGGATGTCGTGCGGGTGCAGCCCGGCGGTCGGCTCGTCGAAGACGTACGTGATGTCGGTGAGGCTGGAGGTGAGGTGCCGCACCATCTTGACGCGCTGGGCCTCGCCGCCGGACAGGGTGGAGGACTCGCGGTCCAGGCTCAGGTAGCCGAGACCGATCTCGACGAGCGAGTCCAGCGTCTCCAGGAGCGTGTCGAGCAGCGGCTTGACCGAGGCGTCCCGGATGCCGCGGACGAACGCGGCCAGCTCGTCGATCTGCATGGCCGAGCAGTCGGCGATGCTGCGGCCGGCGACGAGGCTGGCGCGGGCGGCGTCGTTGAGCCGGGTGCCGTCGCAGGCGGAGCAGGGGGCGAGCTTGACCGCCCGGTCGGCGAAGGCGCGCGCCGCCGTCTGCATCGACTCGCGGTCCTTGGCGAGGTACAGGCGCCGGACCTTGGTGACGAGTCCCTCGTAGGTGAACGTGTTGGAGCCCATCTTGATCTTGGTGGCGGGCTTGTGGAGGAAGTCCTCCCACTGCTCCGTGGTGTAGTCGCGCAGCGGGGCGTCCGGGTCGAACAGGCCGGTCTTGGCGTAGAGCTGCCAGTACCACGTGTCCTTGGCGAAGCCCGGGGCCGTGATCGCGCCCTCGTTCAGGGACAGGTCGCGGTCCACCAGCGCGTCCACGTCGATCTCGGAGGTCTTGCCGAGCCCCTCGCACACGGGGCACATGCCCTCGGCCCGATTGAAGCTGAAGGCGAAGGGCGGGCCGGCGTGCGGCGCGCCGAGACGGCTGAACATGATCCGCAGCATGGTGTGGCAGTCGGTGGCGGTGCCGACGGTCGAGCGGGCGTTGGCGCCCATCCGCTCCTGGTCCACGATGATCGCGGCGCTGAGGTTGCGCAGCGCGTCGACGTCCGGGCGGGCCTGGGAGGGCATGAAGTTCTGGAGGAACGCGGTGTAGGTCTCGTTGATGAGCCGGCGGGACTCCGCGGCGATCGTGTCGAAGACGAGCGACGACTTGCCGGAGCCGGAAACGCCGGTGAACACCGTCAGGCGCCGCTTGGGGATGTCGAGGGAGACACCCGCCAGGTTGTTCTCCCTGGCGCCGCGCACCTGGATGACGTCGTGGCTGTCGGCGGCCAGCTTGCTGGGGAGGGAGGAAGGCATGCCTGCAAGTGTGTCATTGACCTGCCTGTTGAGACTTTCGGCGAGGGTACCAGGAGAGACGGGCGCCGAACCCTCAAACCGGGGGGACGCCGGGAGGAGTCAGGGCCTGAGACGGGCCAGGGAGTCGGGGGTGAGGCGGGCGGCGAGGGCCTCCAGCAGGGCCGTGACCTCCGTGACCTCGGTGTGGCCGGCGGGCTCCGCGCCGCCCAGCGCGAGCGCCAGCGCGGGCTCGATCGGCGCCGCGCGGACCTCGGCCACCCGGTCGGACAGCTGGGGCGCGTGCCTGATCACGGTCCTGCGCCGGTCGCGGGGGTCGGGCTCGGTCACCACGGCGCCCGCCTCGCGCAAGCGGGCCACGGAGGCCGACACGGCGCTCTGCGGCAGGCCGGTGCGGGCGACGATCTCGCCCACCGAGGTGTCGGGATGGCTCCGGACGTCGCTGACGACGATGAGGACGGTGCGCACGCTCGTGGTCTGCGGCCCGATGCCCTCCGTCGGCATGGCCTCCTCGCCGATCTTCATCAGCGTGCGCCCCAGCAGGAACAGGTCCACAGCGTTCATGAGGCCACAATACATCAAATCTGATGGGTTGCCGCGTCCTGTCACACCGGCGGCCGCGAGGGGGCGGGAGAGTGCTCGGGCGGCGGGTCGATGCCGAGCTGCTCGGCGCGGACGAGCCCGGCCGCGGCGTCGGGGACCAGGCCGAGGCTGACCGTGTTGCGGCCGACCAGGGCGTTGAGCGCCCAGTCGGCGGCCACACGCAGCCGGTTGCCCGCGCCGGGCAGAGCGTACAGGTGGTAGCCGCCGGTGACGGCCTTGGCCGGTGGACCGGTGACGGGCAGGCCGAGCGGCGCGGCGGCCGCCTGGGCCCCGCCGAGGTCCGCGACGGTGCCGAGGTCGCGGTGCCGGTACGGCCGGGCCCTGCCGTGTCCCAGGCTCGCCGCGACGTTGCGGGCCGCGGCCCGGCCCTGGCGCATGGCGTGCTGGGCCGTCTGCGGGCACACCGAGCCGGGGCGGCCGAGGTCGGGCACGGCCGCGGCGTCGCCCAGCGCGAAGACGTCCGGGTGCCCCGGCACGGCCAGGTCTGCGCCCACGGTGAGCCGGCCCCTGTCCAGCGGCAGCCCCAGGTCCTCGACGAGCGGGCTGCCGGTGACGCCGGCCGTCCACACCAGCAGCCGGCACGCCACCGTGGTGCCGTCGCTGAGGTGCGCGGTGTCGGCGGTGAGCCGGTCCACCAGGGTGCTCAGCCGCACCTCGACGCCGCGCGAGCGCAGGACGGCCAGCGCGTGGTGCGACAGGCGCGGCGGCAGATGCTCCAGGACGCCGTGGCCGTGCTCGACGAGGATCCAGCGGATGTGCTCCGCCCGCAGCCGCGGGTAGGCGCGCAGCGCGGACGCCACGAACAGCCGCATCTGCGCGACGTACTCCGTCCCGGCCAGCCCCGCGCCGACCACGACGAACGTGGTGTACGCCTGCCGCTCCGGCCCGTCGGGCAGGCCGTCGGCCCGCTCCAGCTGGGCCAGGACGCGGTCGCGCAGGTACACCGCCTCGATGACGGTCTTGAAGCCGTGGGCGTACTCGCGCAGCCCCGGGACGTCGCGGATGCGGGTGACGCTGCCCGGGGCGAGCACCAGGCGATCCCAGGAGAGGGTGGACAGGCCGCCGTCGTGGTGGCGGACGGTCACCGTGCGGCTGCCCAGGTCGGCGCCGGTGACCTGACCGGTCCACAGGCGGGTGCGCCGCAGCGACCGCAGCGGCACGGCGACGTCCGCCGGGTTGACGGTCCCGGCGGCGACCTGCGGCAGCAGCGGCGTGTACAGGTGGTAGTCGGTACGGCTGACCAGCACCAGCTCGGCCGCGCCGGGCGGGAGCAGGCTCTCCAGGCCGCGCAGGCAGTGGTAGCCGCCGAACCCCGCTCCGACGACCACGATCCTGGGCTTGGGCATCGTTTCCTCCCTCCAGGTGCCTGGCCGTCCCGTGGCCGGTTCAACCCCGGCTTGGGCGGATCCATGGCGGCCGTTGGCGTTTCCGGGGCCACCCGCGGGAGGTGGCGACATGCGGGGTTCTAGGCTGGAAGGCATCGGCCGGTCTGCTCAGCGGGAAGCCTTCCCGGAGGCGCCGGCCGGTGGAGCAGTCAATCCATGGCCGTGGTGAGCGAGTCCACGTTCGTCGGCCGCAGGCACGAGGTGGCCGCGGCCCGGAAGGCTCTTGCCCGGGCCCGGCTGCTCACGCTGACCGGCACGGGAGGCGTCGGCAAGAGCCGCCTGGCGCTCAAGGTCGCCGCCACCCTGCGCGGCGCCTTCCGCGACGGGGTCGAGGTCGTGCAGCTCTCCTCCCTGGAGGCCGGCGAGCTGCTGGCGCCGACGGTCGCCGCGGCGCTGGGGCTGCGCGACGGCGACTCCGACCCCATGGCGCTGCTGGAGGACCACCTGGCCGGGCGGCGGATGCTGCTCGTCCTCGACAACTGCGAGCACCTGCTGGAGGCGTGCGCCCGTTTCGCGGCCCGGGTGCTGCGCGAGGCGCCGAGGCTGCGGCTCCTCATCACGAGCAGGCAGAGGCTGGGCGTGTACGGCGAGCACGTGCTCCCGGTTCCGTCCCTGCCGGTTCCGGACCCGGGGCTGCCGCCGCACGTCATAGCCCGGCACGACGCCGTGCGGCTGTTCGCCGACCGGGCGGCCGACGCCTCGCCGGGGTTCCGGTTGACCCGGGAGAACGCCGCGGACGTGGCCATGCTCGCCCGGCGCCTCGACGGGCTGCCGCTGGCGATCGAGCTGGCGGCGGCCCGGCTGCGCACGGTGCCGCTGGACCGGCTGGCGCGCGAGCTGGACGAGCGTCTTCAGGCCGTGACGTCGCCGGCCACGCTGCCGCCGCGGCAGCGGACGCTGCGCGCGACCATGGAGTGGAGCTACCGCCTGTGCTCGGCCGGCGAGCAGCGGCTCTGGGCCCGGCTCTCGATGTTCCCCGCGGGGGCCGGCCTGGAGACGGCCGAGGCGGTGTGCGCCGGCGGCGACGTGGACGGATGCGAGGTGCTCGACCTGGCGGCGGGGCTGGTCGACAAGTCGATCCTCATCGGCGAGCAGGCGGAGGGCTGCGTCAGGTACCGCATGCTGGACACCATCCGCGCGTACGGCTGCGAGCGGCTGGCCGGCGACGAGGAGCGGGACCTGCGCGAGCGCTACATCGGCCACCACCGGGACCTCGTGGCCCGCAACCGGATCCACGAGACGGTCCCCGACCAGCTGGAGCGCTACCGGCTGCTGCGGCGGGAGCTGCCCAACCTGCGCGCCGCGATCGAGACGTGCCTCGGCGGGCCTGGACCGCCCGCCGTGGGGCTGGAGATGACCGCGTCGCTGTGGTCGTTCTGGCTGCTGTCCGGCTCCGCCACGGAGGGACGGTACTGGCTGGAGCGCGGCCTGGAGCGGGTGACCGCGCCGGGCCGCGGCCGGGCGACGGCGCTGTGGGTGTACAGCATGCTGGCGCTGCGCCAGGGCGACCCCGCCGCGGCGGCGCCCCGGCTGGAGGAGTGCGGGGCGCTGATCCGGCGCGAGGGGTTCGCGGACGTGCTCCCGTACGCGGTGCGCACCAGCGGCGTGGCCGCGTTCTCCGCCGGCGAGCCGGGGCGCGGGCTCGCGCTGCTGGAGGAGTCGCTGGCGCTGCACAGGGCGGCGGGCGACCTCGACGGGGTGGCGTTCAACCTGTACTACATGGCGGCGTACGGGGCGAGCCAGAGCCCCGGGCGGGCGGCGGAGTGCGGCGAGGAGATGCTGGCGCTGTGCGAGGAGCACGGGGCGCCCGTGACCCGCTCGTACGCGCAGCTCGTGCTCGGCATCGTGCTGTGGAACCTCGGCGACCTGCGACGGGCCGAGGAGCTGGTGGGCGAGGCGGCGGAGTTCACCCGCGACATCGACGACAAGTGGTGCCTGACGCAGTGCGTGGAGGTGCTGGCGTGGGCGGCGGGCGCTCACGGCGACCACGGCCGGGCGGCCCGGCTGCTGGGCGCCGCGCACGCCCTGTGGCAGTCCGTGGACGCCTCCCCGATCCGGCTGTCGTACCACGCGCCGTGGCATGAGCGGTGCGTGGCGCGGGCCCGGTGCGCCCTCGGGGTCCGGGCGTATCAGGCGGCGTTCCGGGAGGGCGCCCGGCTGAGCCTAGATCCGCGGCTCCTCGCAGGTTCCGGCAGGCCGGGGGCTCATCACGCGTCCGGGAGGGTATGACTGAACCCGACATGGCCACGGGGGCGACGACGCGCCGGGCAACGGGGAACCTGCCCGTCGAGTTGACCAGTTTCGTGGGGCGCCGGCAGGAGCTGACCGAGGCGCGGCGCCTGCTCTGCGCTGGGCGGCTGCTGACGCTGACCGGCGTGGGCGGCGTCGGGAAGACGAGGCTGGCGCTGCGGCTGGCCGCCGAGACGGCGCGGAGCTTCCCTGACGGGAGCTGGCTGGCCGACCTCGCCCCGCTGGCCGCCGGCGAGCTGCTCGGCGAGACGGTCGCCCAGGCGATCGGCTGCCCCCGCAACGATCTGGAGGGGCTGCGCGAGCACCTGCGCGGCCGGCGGACGCTCCTGGTGCTCGACAACTGCGAGCACCTGCTGCCCGAGTGCGCCGCTCTGGTGGGCGAGCTGCTCGCGGCCGGGCCCGGCGTGCGCATTCTCGCCACCAGCCGGCAGCCGCTGCACGTGGCCGGCGAGAGCGTGCTGGAGGTGCCGCCGCTGACGGTGCCGGGCGCCCCGGGTGCCGTACCGGCTGCCCCGGGGGCCGCGCCGGAAGCCCTGGAGAACGTGCCGGACGGGCTGCCCGGTCCGGCGCTCACCCCCGTCGCTGGACCGGCGTCCGGAGCGGCCCCCGAACCCGCGTCCGGCACGGCGTCCGGAGCGGCGTCCGGTGGGCCCGGGGTGGTCGCGGCCGGCGCCGGGACGGACGGGGAGGCGGGCCCCGGGCCGGGCCTCGGGCCGGCGCCGGAGGTGCTGTCGGAGGCGGTCAGCCTGTTCGCCGACCGGGTGACGGCCGTGGTGCCGGACTTCACGGTCGACGCGGGCAACAGCGTGGCGGTGACCAGGCTGTGCCGGCGGCTCGACGGGATCCCGCTGGCCATCGAGCTCGCGGCCGTCCGGATGCGCGTGCTGTCGGTCGAGCAGATCCTCGACCGGCTCAACGACCGGTTCCGGCTGCTCACCCAGGGCAGCCGGGTGGCGATACCGCGCCAGCGGACGCTGCGGGCGCTCGTCGACTGGAGTTACGACCTGTGCACGCCCGGGGAGCGGGCCCTGTGGCGGGAGCTGTCGGTCTTCTCCGGGGGCTGGGACCTGGAGGCGGCGGAGCGGGTCTGCGCCCCGGACGAGATCGCCGGGGCGGCCTTGTCCGACGTGCTGACCGAGCTGGTCGACAAGTCGATCGTGCTCCGCAGGGAGCAGGATCCGGCCCTGGCGGGCATGCGGCCCGGGGAGCACGGGTACGGTGCCCGCTACGACATGCTGGAGACGCTGCGCCAGTACGGCGAGGAGCGGCTGGCCGAGTCGGGCCGGCGCACGGCCCTGCGGCTGCGCCACCGCGACTGGTGCCGCGAGCTGGCCGAGCGGGCCGAGGCCGAGTGGTTCGGCGAGCACCAGATGCGCTGGCTGGCCCGGCTCCGCCTCGAACAGGCCAATGTGCGCGCCGCCCTGGAGTTCTGCCTGAGCGAGCCGGGGCAGGCGTGGGCCGCGCTGGAGATCGGCGCGGCGATGTGGAGCCACCGGCTGTCGTGGACGTCGCCGAGCGAGGGGCACCACTGGCTGGAGCGGGCACTGGCCGCCGAGACCGCGCCCGGCTCCGCGCGGGCCAAGGCGCTCTGGGTGGACGCCTGGCTGGTGCTGCTGCGGGGCGACGCCGCCGCCGCGCGGCCGCTGCTGGAGGAGTGCCGGGCGCTGTCCGAGCGGCTCGGCGACGAGGCCGATCTCGCCGGGGCGGTGCACATCACCGGGTTCGCGGCGCTGCTCGCGGGCGCCTTCCCGCGCGCGTTCACACTGCTGGAGGAGGCGCTGGAGCGGCGGCGGGCGCTCGGCCACCGGGGCCACGCCTGGGTCACGCTGCTCCAGCTCGCGATGGCCGCCGTGTTCATGAACGCTCCCCGCTCGTCCGCGCTGTGCGAGGAGGTCCTGGAGACGGCCCGGCGGGAGCGCGCCGAGTGGTCGGTGTCGTACGGGCTGTGGATCGTGGCCCTGGACCGGTGGCGGCTGGGCGACGCGCGGGCGGCCACCGCCATGATGCGCGACGCGATCCGCGTCAAGGTGCGCTGCCACGACCACCTCGGTCTCGCCCAGTGCCTGGAGGGGCTGGCGTGGATCCTGGCCGGCGAGGGGGCGCGGCCGCGCGCCGCCGAGCTGCTCGGCGCCGCCCACATGGTGTGGCGGTCGATCGGGACGTCGCTGTCGGGGCTCGGCCACCTGGCGGGGCTGCACGACCGGTGCGAGCAGCTGCTGCGGCGCGGGCTGGGCGACGAGGGGTTCACCGCGGGCTTCCTGCGCGGCTCGGAGCTCACGCTGGACGCCGCGGCGGCGTACGCGCTGGAGGACGGGCTGCTGCCCGACGCCGGTGACGCCGAGCAGGAGCCCGGTGTCGCGGCCGTGCTGACCCGCAGGGAGCGGGAGATCGCCGAGCTGGTGGCGCGGGGGCTGAGCAACCGGCAGATCGCCGAGACGCTGGTGATCGCGCAACGCACCGCCGAGAACCACGTCGAGAACGTGCTGCGCAAGCTGGGCTTCACCTCGCGCGCGCAGATCGTGCGCGCCTGGAACACTCGTCAGGCCGGCTGAACAAGCCCTTGACCTTTGGTTCTGTACGATGAACGGAACATCGGACGGGCCGTCAAAGCTTGCCCGCCGGGCGATCCGAGCCCCGCGGAGGGGCCTGTGCACGACTGCGCCAGCCACGACCTCGGCAGGGCCGAGCCGGAGCCGCTTGTCCGTGTCCGCGGGCTGCGCAAGCGGTTCGGCGGCATCCCCGCGCTCGACGGCGTCGATCTCGACCTGGCCCGCGGCAGCGTCCTGGCGCTGCTCGGCCGGAACGGCGCGGGCAAGTCCACCCTGATCAAGATCCTGGCCGGCGCGCACCGCGCCGACGCCGGGGAGGTGACGGTGGCCGGGCACCCGCTCGGCGGCCGGGCCGCGGCCGGCCGGATGTCGTTCGTCCACCAGGACCCCGGCCTGGTCGACTGGATGACCGTCGCGGAGAACGTCGCCCTGGGCGCCGGTTACCCCCGCCGCGGCGGCCTCATCTCCGGACGCGGGACGCGCGTGCGCTGCGCGGCGGCGCTCGACGCGGTCGGCGCCCGGGTGGACCCCGGCGAGCGGGCGGGCGATCTCACCCGTGCCGAGCGGGCGCTGGTCGCCGTGGCCCGCGCGCTGGCCCGCGACACCGAGGTGATCGTGCTGGACGAGCCGACCGCGAGCCTGGGCGCGGCCGACCGCGACCGGCTGTTCGGCGTGCTGCGCGGGCTGCGCGACCGTGGCCGCGGCGTCGTGTATGTGAGCCACCGGCTCGCCGAGGTGCGCGAGCTGGCCGACAGCGTGGCCGTCCTGCGCGACGGGCACCTGGAGCGCGCCATCGTGGCGGGCGAGCCCATCGACCACGACGACCTGGTGCGCGCCATCGTGGGCGGCGAGCCCGCCGTTCACCGCCGGCCGCGCCGGGAGCCGGGTGAGGTGGTGCTGAGCGTGCGCGGCCTGCGCACCGCGCTGGCCGGTCCGGTCGGCTTCGACCTGCGGGCCGGCGAGGCGATCGGCCTGACCGGGCTCGCCGGCGCGGGACACGTGGACGTGGGGCGGGCGCTGGCCGGCGTGCGGCCCGTCCTGGACGGGCGGGTGCTGCTGGACGGGCGGCCCTACCTGCCGGCGTCGGCGCCGGAGGCCGTCGAGGCGGGTGCCGGTCTGGTCGCGGGCGACCGGCTGGAGGAGGGCGCCGCCCCCGGCCTCACCGTCCGGGAGAACGTCCTGGCCAACCCGCGCCTGCGCGGCGGCTCACCGCTGACCTGGATCGGGCCTCCCGAGGAGCGGGCGCGGGCCGCGGGCCTGCTGGCACGCCTCGGGGTCCGTCCCGCCGACACCGAGCTGCCGTTCACCGCGCTGTCGGGCGGCAACCAGCAGAAGGCGCTGATCGGCCGCTGGCTGTGGACCGGACGGCGGGTGCTGATCCTGGAGGAGCCGACGGCCGGGGTGGACGTCGCGGCCCGGCCCGAGATCTACCGCCTGCTGGACGCCGCCCTGAGCGCCGGCCTGGCGGCCGTGCTGGTCTCGGCCGACGCCGAGGAGATCACGCACGTGTGCGACCGCGCGCTCGTCCTCACGCGCGGCGCGGTGACCGCCGAGCCGGCCGGCGATGACCTCACCGTCACCGGGCTCACCCGCGCCGTCACCGGGACGGGCCGCTGATGGCCGCCGGAGGCCGGGCACCCCGGCGCCGGTCCGCGCCCGGCAGGCTCGTCGGCGCGTACGGGCTGCTGGCGCTGGCGGTCCTGCTGTTCGCGGTGTTCTCCCTGGTGCTGCCCCAGACCTTCCCCACCCTGGCCAACCTGCGGGTGGTGCTGTCCACGAACGCGATCACCGCGATCCTGGCGCTGGGCGCGATGGTGCCGATCGTCACGGGCAAGTTCGACCTGTCCATCGGGTACGGGATCGGCCTCTGGCACGTCGTGACGCTGAGCCTCATCGTGTCGGCCGGCTGGCCGTGGCCGCTGGCCTGCCTCGGCGTCCTGGCGGGCGGGGCGCTGGCGGGGGCGGTCAACGGGCTGCTCGTCGAGTTCGCCCGCATCGACTCGTTCATCGCCACCCTCGGCACGGGCAGCGTGCTGTACGCGATCACGGGGTGGGTGACCGGGGGCGCGCGGATCGTGCCGGGCCCCGGGGGGCTGCCCGGCGGGTTCACGAACCTGACCGACGCGACGGCGCTGGGGCTGCCCGTGCCCGCGCTGTACGTCACGGCGCTGACGGCGGCGCTGTGGGTGATCCTCGAACGCCTCCCCCTTGGGCGCTACCTGTACGTCATCGGCTCCAACCCGCGCGCCGCCGAACTGGCCGGCATCCGCACCCGCCGCCACGTCTGCGCGGCCTTCACCGCCTCCGGGCTGGTGACCGGCTTCGCGGGCGTCCTGCTCGCCGCCCAGAACCAGATCGGCAACCCGAGCGTCGGGCTGGACTACCTGCTGCCGGCGTTCACCGCGGCGCTGCTCGGCTCGTCCGTGATCCGGCCTGGCCGGCCCAACCCGCTGGGCACGGTGGTGGCGGTCGCCATCCTGGCTGTCGGCCTGTCGGGGCTCGGGCAGCTCGGCGCGGAGTTCTGGGTGACTCCGCTGTTCAACGGGCTGACGCTGCTCGTGGCGGTGGGCCTCGTCGGCTTCTCTGCCCGGCGGCGGCTGCGCGCCCGTCCCCCGGCGGAGAGCCGGGGAGCCCCATGAGCCCCGCCCCGCCCATGAGCGCCGGCTGTTCCAGGCGCGCCGCCGCCCGGCCCGTACGCGCGACCGCCCGGCCCGTACGTGCGACCGCCCGGCTCGTGCGCGCCGTGGCCGCGCTGCTGCTCGCCGTCGTGCTGACCGGCGGCTGCGCGGGCGGCGACGCCCCGGACCCCGGCCGGCCGGCGCGGCCGTGCCCCGCTGTGCTCGCCACGGCCCGGGAGGCCGTCGCCCGCGCCGAGCGCACCGCCCCCTGGGACGGGCCCACGACCGGGCCCCGGGCCGTCCCCGGCAGGAGCATCGTGTACGTGGCCGCCACCATGACCAACCCCGGCGTCGCCGGCACGGCCTCCGCCGTCACCGGGGCGGCCCGCTCGATCGGCTGGAAGGCGCGGGTGATCGACGGCCAGGGCACGCCGGCCGGCGTCCGCGCCGCCTTCGGCCAGGCGATCGCGTTGCGCCCGTCCGGGATCGTGATCGGCGGCTTCGACCCGGGCTCGGTCGCCCAGCAGGTACGCCAGGCCGATCAGGCGGGCATCACGCTGGTCGGCTGGCACGCGACCCGCTCCCCCGGGCCCAGCGCGAACCCGAGGCTGTTCGCCAACGTCACCACCCGGGTGGAGGACGTCGCCCGGCTCAGCGCGTACTGGATCATCGCGAGGTCGGGCGGCGGCGCGGGGGTCGTGGTGTTCAGCGACTCCTCGATCCCGTTCGCGCAGTACAAGGCGCGGCTGATCGAGAGGACGCTGCTCGGCTGCCCGGGCGTCACGCTGCTCGCCCGCGAGAACATCCCGCTGCCCGACGCGGGCACCCGCACGGCGCAGGAGGCGTCGTCAGCAGCAAGCCGGACAGGCTGTACCAGAGCTTCCAGCGGCCGACGAAGTCGATATCGATCTCGCCGCGGTAGAGGCGACGCCCCAGTCCCATG